>CAJGCH010000184.1 GCA_904501845.1 uncultured Bacillaceae bacterium
AATAGTTATACTTTTTGGCGCGCTCGTCTCTAAGGTAGGACCAGCTATCAAAATTGAGGTCTCTCTATGAAGGGAAATATCCATCAAAAATAAATAAGGATTGAGAAAATAGGCTTCTCAATCCCTTATATCTACATTCTAAGCATTCCTTATTTCTTCGCCGTAAAGGTTGGCAAGTAGGCTGTCGCCTCGTTTATTTTGACATCTTTATAGTAGTGAGCGACGATTTCCTTATAGGTCTTGCCTTCCTGTGCCATTCCGTTTGCTCCATATTGGCTCATGCCGACTCCATGGCCATAGCCTTTCGTGGTAATAACGATTTCATTGCCTGTTCGATACCAGGTGAAGTCGCTTGATTTTAAATTAAGCTTTTCACGGACTTCCTTGCCTGAGAGGGTTTTGCCGCCTATTTTTACTTGGGCAATTCGTTTTCCATCTGTGCGAGAGACGATTTGGCCGATATCGGTCTTGCTGCCGACCTGGATGCCGAGCAGGCGCTCGAATTCACTCAAAGCCATTTTCGTTTCTTGGAGATATTTTGGTGAATCCTTATCCCATGGACTTTCGACACTGCGCAAGTATGGGAGCTCGTTTTGCCAATAATCCTCCGAGTTTTCGGTGTAGCCATTGCTTGTGGAAAAGAAAGATGGTGTGATTAATTCATCCTTATATGTCAGAATCTGTCCTTTCGTTGCCTGGACAGCCTCCTGGATCCTTTTTCGCTTCTCTTCATATTGAGTGCCCCACTGCGCTCGAAGCTCCTCATCGCTCAAGTATACCTGGTCATTGACCGTGTCCGTAATATCGGCTTTAGCTGGAGTACCCTTTTTCTTTTGTGCTGTCAGCGTCTTTGTGACGAATGTTCTTGCCGTCAATGCTTGGGCCTTCAAAGCCTCCATCTCAAAGTTTGCCGGCATCTCAGCTGCGACGACACCCACTACATAATCCTCTAAGTTGACGGTTTCGATTGTATTTGTTTGATTGCGGAAAACATTGATACTGGTCACGGGATCCTCCTTTGGCTTTTCTTTCGGGGTTGGTTCTGCGGCCGTTTCCTTCTTATCTGAGAAAGGCACAACCAGGAGAGCTGGCAGGAGTATGACCGTGATGGCGATGACGCTTAGTGTGAAAAGGACTGGCTTCCAATGCTTCATATATGGCTTTTCTCCCCTCTATTCAGTTATCCACTACTCTTCATGTGTATGAACTAAATCAAGGAAATATGTACAGGTTTAGCTTTTACGTTTTTGATAGTCTCTATATAAGCTGAAGAGAATGAGCACAAAGGCAGCGGCAAGGATGAGGTTCAATAGCACATTTACTAATTTGAAGAGGATGATGCCAATGACAAGCAGCACAATAATCTTGAGCAGAAATCCGGTGTCTAAATTCTTCAATTTGATTCACCTCCTTTTCCTCTTATTCTATCAAACTTTCATTATTTTCTGAAATCTATCCACACTATCAACATGGTGTGGATAACACTGGGGATAACTCGTGGAAAAATATTTTTAGACGAATTACTACAAAATTTTTACCCTAAAACCTGCTGTATAAAGGTTTATTTTATAAAAGTTTAATTTCACTCTTGAATATGTGGATAAACCTGTGTGTAACCCTGTTTATAATGTGCATAACTTGTTGAAAGTTTGTGAGTTACACTGTGGACAATTGTGTATAACCTGTGCATTCGTCTATTTAGCTTCCTTTTTCATATAGTAAATAGAGCAAATGAAAAAAGCCAGACCATGAGCCTGGCTTTTTAGATTATTTGCTAGGAATAAAATTAAGCATTTTCAGCGATAATTTCGGTTTGTTCCTTTGTCTCACTGACGCGTTCAATATCTGCACCTAAGGAGGCTAATTTACCGTGGAAGTTTACATATCCGCGGTCAAGATGCTTAAGCTCTGTTACGCGAGTCACGCCATCAGCAACTAATCCAGATAGGATCAAGGCTGCCGCTGCACGTAAATCGGTTGCAGAAACTTCTGCTCCTTGCAGGTTCGCCTCACCAGAAATAATGACAGAGCGACCATCAATCTTGATGTCAGCGTTCATGCGGCGGAATTCTTCTACATGCATGAAGCGGTTTTCAAAGACTGTTTCTGTGATCATGCTAGTGCCTTTTGCACGAAGCAATAAAGCCATCATCTGTGATTGCATATCTGTCGGGAAACCAGGGTGTGGCATTGTTTTGATATCCACAGCTTTCATGATATCTGGACCAATTACACGAAGACCATCTTTCTCTTCCTGAACGATAATACCCATCTCTTCCATTTTGGCAACAAGGGATGATAAATGTTCTAAGACAGCTCCTTGCACCAAGACATTTCCTCCTGTAATTGCCGCAGCAACCATGAATGTCCCGGCTTCAATACGATCTGGGATAATGTGATGCTCTGTGCCATAAAGTTTTTCTACGCCTTCGATACGGATGGTAGCTGTACCTGCGCCTTTCACCTTCGCGCCCATCTTATTCAAATAGTTCGCTAAATCGACGATTTCAGGCTCCTTCGCACAGTTCTCAAGAATTGTTACGCCATCGGCAAGAGCAGCAGCCATCATAATGTTTTCTGTTGCACCCACACTTGGGAAGTCCAAATAAATCTTAGCACCTTTAAGACGACCGTCAACTTCCGCTTCGATGAATCCATTGCCGACTTTCACTTTTGCGCCCATCGCTTCGAATCCTTTTAAGTGCTGGTCAATTGGGCGAGACCCAATCGCACAGCCGCCAGGAAGTGCTACGCGAGCCTTCCCGTTACGCGCTAAAAGAGATCCCATGACAAGGACAGAAGCACGCATTTTACGAACATACTCAAATGGCGCTTCATCAAATAACGGCTTAGATGCATCTACTGTAACCGTATTATTGCTGAAAGTAACTTCTGTGTTTAGATTTCTGATGACTTCGTTAATTGTATATACATCGGATAGCTCCGGAACGTCTTTAAGAACGCTTTTTCCTTCACTTGCTAATAATGTTGCAGCTAATACAGGTAAAACGGCGTTTTTAGCACCTTCTACTCGAACTGTACCTTCCAACCTGTTTCCGCCGCGGACAATGATCTTTTCCAAATTTATTCCCCTCCGCGTTCAATATCTCTATATTAGTATTCAAATGCTATTATCGGTGTGCCAATGGTAACCACTGTTCCTTCTTCTGCAGTCGTTTTACGGAACGCTAGCTGGAGGTTCGCCCCATTTGGCAGCATATTTTTAAATTGTTTGCTGTTGGCAGAGATCGATACAAAATCTCTTTCTGCAGCACTTTCCACTGACGTTGCATCAAATAATTTCATCCAGTTTTTATAAACAGCCTCATCCATAGTATCACCGGTTCTCACCTTTAGACAAGCGAAAGTACTAGGTTCATTTTTAAATAAACCTTTCTTCCCGGTTTTCAGTTCCTTCTGAATATAGGCTGCATGTCCCTTTGACCATTTCTTACCTTGAATAGAGTACAAAATCGTGATTTCATCACGTTCATCAGACATCACTTTTATCGTAGAGCGCACATCCAAATCCTTATTGATTCGACTGCCTGTCCATGCCTCATAGTCAGAAGTATTCTCCTGCGTCCAAACATAGTCAGTAAACCGATTCTTCAAACCGGATGCCACATCAGACAGATTGCCTTTTGAACTTGAGCGCGCCAAGATATTCCAGTCCATAACCTCTGCGTCTGGATTTATCTCAAAAACGCGATTAACGATTTTTTCTAAATCACTCATTGCCAAAGCTTCTGTCGTCTTATTCCCTACATATAAAAGCATCAAACCAGCAATTACAAGTAATACGGCTTTTTTAAGCATGTACCTCACTCTCCCCATAGGGCTAGTTTGCCCCGAAGAGAGGTATGTAAATACATAAATCCGTTCGTCATCATCTGACAATTATTCAAATAATAGCGGTAACTGTCTCGAATATCCCAAATAAGTCAGGAAAAACCCGCTCACGCTTGAACCAATCGCGATTGTCAGCAAAATATACAGCACTCTTGCCTGCACAACCCGGCCAGCCCGAAGCAGCTTGTCGAAATGGATTGCCTGCAGTGCCCACCATGTCACCCCTATGAAAAATAAATGACTTAGGATACTGATTAAAGCTTGAAATCCAAAACTACTCATGATCATTTCCCTTCCATGCCTCGAGATATACGATAACAGTGTAACATATTTATTTGCCATGTTCCTCTTTTTCTGCAATTTATCGACTAATTTCTGCAAAATACTGCTCAATCCTCAGAAATATGTGTAAAAAGCAACAGTTTAATCCAAAGTGACATAAAACCTGGATACGTCACCTAATAATTGTAAACCATTTCTCCCCCTCTTACTCTTACAAATTCGTAAGTTAGCATCCTTTTTTCATTACAACTGAACTTCTAATCAAACTGGAGACAAAACAGACATTCCAGGTCCAAGAAAGCTAAGTCTTTTGGGCAAAAAAAGCCCGCCCCAGCCTTAGTGGGACGAGCCATATTTCCTTATCTCAGTAAATTCATCATATCTGCAAAATTCCCCTGAAAGAATTCAAGCAGAATACTCGGGAAAATCCCGAGCGCGAGCGTTCCTGCCACGCATAATCCGATCGCAAGCCCCATTGGCAGGGAGACCGGGCGTTCTCTTCGCTCCTGCCCAGGACGAGCATACATATGAACCATGACATTAAAGTAAAATACATAAGAGATGATTGTCGCAATCAGCATAATGGCTGCGAGGATATAATTCCCGTCTTCCTTAGCAAAGAAGCTGACGAATATATTGAGCTTACCGATAAATCCAGCTGTCAGCGGGATTCCGGCAAGCGACAGGAGGAAAATCGTCATCGATATAGCCAGTCCTGGAGCCTGCTTATATAAGCCTGCGACCGTATATATATCATCCTCTTCCCCATCCCCTCCAACATATTGGACGATGGCCAAGGCTCCGGCGACCATGAATACATAGGCAATTAGATAAAACCATAAAGCTTCAATTGTATATTGGCCAAAGGCAGCGACTGCGGCAAGCAAGTAGCCGGCATGGCCGATGCTTGAGTAGGCAAGCATTCGCTTCAGGCTCCTTTGGCGCAGGGCGATGATATTCCCAACCAGCATCGTGATCCCAGCCAGCACCGCTATATAGTGATCATTCGCGGTGAAGATGGAGAGGAAACCAATTGAATCCATGGTGGCTGTCATAAATACGGTCACGGCCACCCGTATGAGCAGGGCAAACCCTGCCGCCTTTGAGACGATGCTCACAAACGCGGTAACCGGTGTCGGTGCCCCTTCATATACATCTGGTGCCCACATATGAAATGGCACGGTGGCCAGCTTGAAGGACAGCCCGACAAGCAGGATGAAGAAGGAAAGCCCAGCGATATATTGATATTGCGCGTTCGTCTCAATCGCAAATTGATTGCTCAGTTCATACAAATTGGTCGTTCCGCTGAGCCCGTACAGATAACTCATCGCAAACAGGACGATTGCGGTGGAGATGCCCCCATTAACAACATATTTCATCGCTGCTTCCGTTGATTTGATTGAGTGTTTCCTCATACCTGCCAAGATATAAGATGAAACCGAGAGCAGTTCAAGCCCGACAAAGAGTGTGATCAAGTCTGCACTCGATGTCATAATCATCCCGCCTAATAAGGCGGTAAGGAATAGATAGAAGAACTCCCCTTGGTATGGTTTCATGCCTCCTGCCGGCCGGTGGTCGATTGCTAATAGCAGCACCAAGGCCGCTCCGATCAGGAGGACTATTTTAAATGCTTTCGCAAATGCGTCCAAGACGAATGTGTCATATAAGATTGACCCCGGCTCAGCACCGTTCAGCCCGATAACCATGACTAACGATAGCAGAACGCTTACAAACACGAACCATCCGAGCACTCTTCTCCCTATCTCTTTCGGCATAAGAAGGTCAAGGATGGAGAGCACGACGGCCGCAGCCAGAATAACAAACTCCGGCGTCATCAGGCTCCAGTTAAACGAAAGCAGGGTATCCATATCCATTCCGCCTCACCCCCCTATTCCTGAAATCGCACGCTCAAGGATGGACGGATAAACACCGATGAGCACAATAATGCCAACTAGGACAGCTGCCGGC
>CAJGCH010000185.1 GCA_904501845.1 uncultured Bacillaceae bacterium
ATGGCAGCATTTCCAACGAGGTCAATTGTAGTCATGAACGAGGAGCTAATCGTGATGCCCGTCACTTGAAAGAGCCAGCCTGCCAACGCCCCGTAGACAATCGGCATCCGCATGACTACTCCCGCCGTATCCCTGAATCCGCCGCCAATATCTCCGCCGCGTGCAGCAAAGTAGATGCCAACAGTCGCCATGACGATTGTCTGGATAACCATCAGGATAATCGCATAATGGAAGCCGGCCGCTCCAAAAAGCAATAGGGCCACAGGAGTTCCATAATTCCCGTTATTCATAAAAACAGAGCCGAGAATAAGCCCGCATTTCTCCTTAACGGAATACCCACGTATAGACGATATCAGATAGATAATCAGAATAAGTGCCGCGCAAAGCGCCAATGCAAATATCGTGATGTACAAATAATCAATATTTACGATATTCGTATAAAAGGTCTTAAAAACGAGAACCGGTGTCATGATATACAACGACATGGCCGATATGGATTTTGGATCAAATCCAATTTTTTTCTCCCCAATATAGCCTAATATGAAGATCGCAAACACTGGAATTAACACATTAAAAAAAGCCAAGTCTCTTACCCTTCCCTCTGTCAATCACCTTGAAATAATTACCTCTATGACTATATCACAAGGAACCGCTTCTAAAACCTCGGAAACCTGACTTTTAACTATCAGCTCAGTCAAAAGCCTGCTTAATTTCATATTTCCCAGAGCTCTCTAACATGCTATGATAATAGAAAAAAATGCCATTTTGGAGGATACATGACAAACCCAATCCAGCAATTATTCACTCCTTATAAAGGATTACCGAAGGAGATCTACATCATTTTCATCGCCAGAATCATGAACAGTCTTGGCGGCTTTGTTAACCCCTTGCTAGTATTGATTTTAACCCAGAAAGTGGGATTAGACGCCGGGATAGCCGGAACCTATATTACCTTCATTTCCGTCATCGCCGTACCTGGCATGCTTCTCGGGGGAAAGCTTGCCGATTCATTCAATAGGAAATGGCTCATTTGCGCCTGCCAGGGAATGGGAGCATCCATCTATATCGCCGCCGGCTTCATCTCCCCTTCCATGACGATGGTCTATATGATTATGGCAGCTTCCTTTTTCTTCATCATGTGTTCGCCTGCCTATGATGCCATCCTGGCTGATTTAACGAATCCCGACAATCGAAAAGGTGCTTATTCCCTCGTTTATATGGGCTGGAATTTAGGATTTGCGATTGGTCCAGCCATCGCAGGAATGCTGTTTCAAGATCATCTGTCTCTTATCTTCATCATTGATGGCATCTGCACCCTGCTCGCGACGGCCCTCATTGCCATCTTCATCAAGGAAACAAAAAGCATCGCTGAGCCGGATAGAATACTAGAACGAAATGTCGAAGGCTCCGTATTCATGGTGCTGTTTGCCCGACCGCTTTTGGTTGTATTCGCCTTGATTTTGCTTTGCATCGAGTTCGCCTATACCCAATGGTCCTTCTCCATCCCTCTTCATTTAGGGGAATTATTCGGTGATGCGGGCGCATCTTATTTTGGAATTCTCGCTTCCTTTAATGGGATTCTCGTGATTGCCTTTACACCGCTCTTAACAAGAATTACCCAACTTGCACGGCCAATCCGTGTGATTGCATGCGGTGCCTTTTGCTATGCGGCTGCCTTTGGCATGCTTGCATTCACGACCGTCCTCCCATTATTTTACCTGTCCATCTTTATCATGACCGTTGGCGAAATCTTGATTGCCATCAACGCATCAACGTTTATGGCCAATATGACACCAGCCTCACACAGAGGAAGAATGAGCAGCATTCTCCCCTTGCTTGTCGGAACCGGAAATGCCGTCAGTCCGATGATCATGGGGAACTATATTTCCACTCACTCGATCGCCTCTGCATGGATACTGATTGGCACAATCAGCATTCTATCCGCAGCTCTCATGTGGTTTCTGCAAGGCTTCGCGAATAAATATGCCACCGCAAACCCTCATGACACGGTTTCGCATTAATGATGAAAAAGGATAGCGCAATCGCTATCCTTTTTGCTTGTATTCATTTGATTGCGGGCTCTTTTTCTTCAATACAAAGGACAAAATTATACATATACCCCAAAATAACTGTTTTATTCTCCCTTTACCGACATATTTTTCGCAATATTCTCGAATTTTATGGATGTGTCCACATAAAAATAGATCATTAGATAAAAGGGGAGTTCTCTTATCATGAGAGTATTCAAAGAATTTGTTGTTAATTACAGCTATACCATCATGTTCATCATATTATGTTATCTAGTTGCACTTGCTTGGATTTTTAGCTAAACATCATTCTAATTCCTTGCATACTTATATACGTATGGTTGTACTGGTTCCTTGCATATAATTAAAGAAAAGGGAGATCTGTGCCCAGTATGAGGACAACGGTCTTGTATCTTCCATACCACTGCCATTCTTGTTGTTTCAAACCTTAACTCATAGCGTATGCTTGTGAGATTTCAACAACGCAGGTCAGAGATAATTTGGCCAATGACAAATAAGCTGCCTCTCTTGAAATGAACTACATCGCCAATATTGCATGTATGGCTTATCGTCTCCTTTTTTGTTATTGGTCAAATAAATCATTACCGATGACCTTTTAGACCATGGACCATTATTTCATTTGTGCCATTTCCTTATTTTGGGTAGAATCAAAGGAAAGAACTGTTTATGAATCCTATATTGCCTCTAAAGGAAGGTGTGTTTATTGGAACAACAGCAGTTATTCTTTTCCAGTGACATCAGCAGTCAAAAACCTAATACTATCCGCAATAAGTCCACTGATTGCCCCTTTTGCCGGACCGAGGACTTGGAAGGTATCCTGGAAAGGGAAGGAAATATTATATGGCTCATGAACAAGTATCCAACATTAAAGGATGCGCATCAAACCGTCATAATCGAAACGGATGAATGCACATCAGATATGAGACATTACTCCACTTCTCATATGAGGAATTTAATGAGGTTTTGCCTTACCAAATGGCAGGAGGTTGAAGCAACAGGCAGCTATCAATCCGTCATTTTATTTAAAAATCACGGCCCTTATTCCGGCGGAAGCATTAGCCACCCTCATCTGCAAATCATCGGAATGAAGGATGTGGATTATCATCAAAATATCACCATGGCTAACTTCGAGGGAACCAATGTTTTTACCCATAAGGGGGTTGAACTAACGGTCTCTGCCTATCCAATCATAGGGTTTACCGAGTTTAATCTCTTAGTATCCGCAGACAAACCATCCGATACTTTCCCAGATATGCTCCAAGTACTTGTCCGCTATATATTGGACGGATTTCATAAAGCCTGCAATAGCTTTAACCTTTTCTTCTACCGCTTCAATGACAAAATCATCTGTAAGGCCATCCCCCGTTTTGTGGTTTCTCCGTTATTTGTGGGCTACAAAATCCCGCAAGTCCTTATGGACAAAGAGCTTATTAGAATGACAAAAGATTTGTCGGCGCTTTATTCTGCCTATGCTAGGAGCGAGAATCCTTAGCCTCCTAGCCCAGGTTCATTCTACCCCATTCCCCGCCCCGCCTCGCTGCCTTGGAAAACTTCCTCTTTATAGGCAAAATAAAAAGCGGAATGCACCATATCCGCCCAAATGTATCCACACCACTCATCTATTCTCTCTAAGCAGCCTGCCAAAATCACAGGATAGATTCTCCAGACAGCTCTTTGTGCACTTTCTAAGCATCCCTCTAAAGAACTCGTCTCAGAAAACGGGATCATTATGCTCAGCTGCCTTCAGCTTTTTACGTTCCTTGTTTTCCATTTGATATACTCAATTAAGGCTCTGTATTCTTCCATGTCCTCTTTTTCAATCACGGTCTTCTTCAATTCCTCAATCAAATCAATCAGCTCTTCATTCAGGTTCTCACCCGGTTGCATTTGTTGGTCAATCTTCAGCAAGGTCTTCAAATCAACATGCAAGACGAGCGCTAGCCTCTTCAGAACTTCAATGGAAGGATTCTGGTTGACGCCTCGCTCGATATTGCTCAAATATGATTTCGATATCCCCGCATTTACCGCAAGCTGAGTCAGGGTCATTCCTCTTCTCTTCCTTATTTGCTGAATGTTTTTACCGATCATGAAAAATCTCCTTTCCAAATGGACACGGGCGCTCCGAGACAATCATATCTATCACAATCCACGATTGGTGCTCCAAAGCTTAGAAGCTTGCCCTGGCATTAAAACCACCCTTTTCCTTCTTAATGATCTTTGCTGGAACACCTAAGGCCTGTGCAAATTCAGGAATATCACTCGTAACGGTTGCGCCAGCTCCTACCACAGCCCAGCGTCCTATTTCCACATCAGGAATAACCGTTGCGTTAGCCCCAATCAGCACTCCCTCACTCACCTTGACACCGCTGGTCAAACAAGCTCTCGAAGATACATGAACAAAGTCACTTAAACGGCAATCATGCTCAATGACAGCGGCAGTATTAACGATTCCGTGCTTGCCGACCTTTGCATCTGCATTCACGATAGCCCCGGGCATCACCACCGTACCTTCTCCAATCTCAGCACTCGGACTCACGATTGCACGGTTTGAAATGACCGATGTATAGCAGTCATCCGTAAGATTCAATCGCTTAATCACCGACTTTCTTGTGAAATTGTCGCCAACAGTGATAACTAACTTCCCGCAATACACATGACTCAAGACTGACCGAGCCGCAGCAATTGGCCCATAATAAATATCTCCCTTCTTGAACAGCCTTTCATAACGATCATCCAAGAAAGCGGCAATCCTGTTCGGAGCTGTGCTCTCAATCATCTCTTGAACAACCTTGCTATGATCGTCCTGTCCAACTAAAATATAATTCATCTATGCCCCACTCCTTGAATCCGGGCGGTTCTAGTTATGAAATACAATAGTCTGCCCCCTTTGATAAACTCCCTCTGATGATATTCCTCATCTTCTTGTCTACCGCTGCAATGAGCAATCGCGCCTCGGAACCATATTCTTTCCATGCTTTAGCAGATTGACTATTGTAGGCAATTCCAAGACAATGGCCTATGTACAGTTACATTTACAAGTCATTTCTTATTCTTCGTACCCATCTTTTCCATTAATCATTCGAAATGAGACGAAATGAGACTTCTAAACGTAATCTCGCTGTTATGAGGGAAAACGCTTCCTAAAAATAAAGCTTGTCTCTCTTCCTCTATAAGATTGTTTTCCCCTTCAAGATCATCGTTAGTTTAGCTCTCCAGTCTAATCACGAATTGTAATGAGGATAACTTAATTATAAATCAAAAAGCATATCCTTGATATCAAAGGCAAGAAGTTTATAGAATATCATCAATCATAAACAGCTATCGAGGGGGCTGATAATATAGTTCACTTACCTTTTGTTCATTATTAAGAACAAAAAACGAAGAGAGTTCCTTATTCATCTAAAACCCAATTATGTCTCTCTATGGATATATTAATAAAACCCTTTATATAGTTTTTGAACAGAGCATTATATAAACGTCAGTTCTTTATTAAGAATTATATAGGATAAAAATACCATTTATTAAATTAACTTGTCAAACAGATATTTTTTTAAATCACATAAAAGTTAATAGATGACTGAAAATTTATCTCTTATATCAAAGTTTATCTAGGAATGTGGGAAGCGCAGGCGGAATCATAGAGGCATCTCGCGTTACTTACGAGTTTGTTGAAAATGAGATTCACCAAAACATTATTTTATTAAAAAGTTTATCAAGATATATTGACTTTTATAGCATAAGCATTTATATTAAATATTGTCTTAAGGATTTTACATACTTGATTCCGTAGCTCAGCTGGGAGAGCACCACCTTGACAGGGTGGGGGTCGCTGGTTCGAACCCAGTCGGGATCATACTTTTCGAGAAGGCTTAAACCTAATAGTGTCAAGGGTTTGAGTCTTTTTTGTTTTCCGGTTAGTCTCATCCCCTTGTAACTAGCTAAGTACCTTTGTTAGGATCTGCTAAAGAAGTAAAGTATTTTTTCATGGACATCAATCTTCTTCTATTTCATAAATCAAACCTTTAATTGCATTG
>CAJGCH010000186.1 GCA_904501845.1 uncultured Bacillaceae bacterium
TCAAGGATTTAAAAAGGAGTTGTAGGGAGGAGTAACTTTGCAAATTTCTATTGTTCCAATAGCGAAAGTGAATAATAATCGTAAAGCTATTGAAGACGATAATTGGGGTTCAGTTATTTCAACTATTGAGTTAGCAGACAATATGAGTGAATCTTCTTTAGAAGGTATTAATGAATTCTCTCATTTAGAAATCATTTTTTTCTTTGATAAGGTTGCAGATGATAATATTCAATTTGAAGCAAGACATCCAAGAAATAATAAAGAGTATCCTAAAGTTGGTATTTTTGCACAAAGGGGTAAAAATAGACCTAATAAGTTAGGAGTTACTATTGTAGAACTTTTAGAAAGAAACAATAATAAATTGATTGTAAAAGGATTAGATGCAATAGATGGAACTCCTATAATTGATATCAAACCAGTAATGAAAGAGTTTTTGCCAAAAGGTGAAGTGAAACAACCAAATTGGTCAATATCTCTGATGGATAGATATTGGAACTCTTAAAAGAACTAACGTTCAGGTCTAAAAATAAGGTGTTTTCCTTATTGAGCTAAAAGGGGCATTGATCTAAGAAGGATTAATGCCTTTTTGTGTTGAACTTCTTATTGTAGAAAAGGGGCAGTTTAGTGATACTCCATTTTATTATGTTATGTATAAAACTTATATAATTTGTCTTTTTTATATCATAGCCCTAATAGATTAATGTAATCGAAGTAAGTACATATACTCTAAACAATTTGAAACAAGAGAATAAAGGAGAATAATTAAATGAGATTAGAGAGCGAGAGAATTTATTTAAGACTGCTTTGCGAGTCAGATGCCCCTATTATATTAGGAAGTACGCTGGATAAAGAAATACGTTATATGACTGGGACTACTTTTAATTTTTCATTACAACAAATTAAGACACATATAAATAATATAAATAATGATTCTAGTCGTTATGATTTCGCTATTTGTTTAAAAAGTAGTGATGAAATGATTGGGGAATTATCAATATACGATATTGATGAGGAGAATAAAAAGGCAGGATTTAGAATATCAATGGCTTCTACTTCATTAACAGGAAAAGGTTTTGGAACTGAAGCAATCAATATAGTTCTAAGTTTTGTTTTTGATCAACTCAATTTAAATCGTTTACAGTTAGAAGTATTTAGTCAAAATTTACGTGGAATCAGGGCGTATGAAAAAGTTGGATTTGTAAAAGAAGGCGTCTTACGTCAGTCCTTATATTACAATAAAGCATATTCAGATGAAATTATTATGGCAATACTTAAAAGTGATTACGAAAAGTTACTATTGTAATTGTCTTTGTTTGTGAATGAATATACTTAAACTAACAGGGGCGTTAGTTCAATAAAAATGAAGCCACTTCCTTTCTGGAGGTGGCTGTTTGGCATTGCACAACTACGATGTGATTCTCGAGGAAAAGCTTTTCATTATGAGCGCAGAAGTTTATTCGATTCAAGCAAGTGTGCCTCTAGCTGCTTCCTTCTTATGATACAAAATCACGGTTAGGAGGATAATGCCCGCCGCAATCCAAATCGCAGAAAAACCAAGATAGGTGCTGAAGAAAGTTCCTGTCAAGGTACCGCCAATAAACGAGAGAATGATGGCGGAAAAACTGATGAATTTCTTCATAGATTCCTCATCATGGCGAAAGAGTGCTGCATAGGAGGCTTGGGCCGCTGTCCGGAGATTTCCGGTTGTAATCGTGGAATTGTAGCTCCAATCTCCCAGTTTATTGAATGTGGCGATTTGAAGAGAGGAAACAAAGGCAATTGCCATGGTGATAATCATATTCGGAATGCTTGCCGGGAGGAAGCCAACGATCAGCAATATCAGAAATTCTAGGATAAGGACTGTCCTGTGATGAGGCTTGAACTTTTCCTTGATAAATTCTGCTACGAGTACACCGGCTATAAAAGCGAGGAATGGAGGCACATTCTGGATGGCACCGCTATATTCCTGGCTTGCTGCCCTGACTGCAAAAAGAACGGTATTTCCTGTTTGAGCTGTGGCGAAGACACCATCCCTCGTGATATAGGTATAGGCATCAAGATAGCCTCCGACAAGGGCGAGCAGCATACCCATGACCAAGGAGTTTGAAGAAAGTTTTAAAGGAGTGAATAGAGTACGGAGCATCGATGCATCTCCTTTTAATGGGGTAGAGCATATCTATTTGATGTTATCTTTTGATTGGATTGAGGAATTATGCGCTTAATTGAATGGATGGATAATTATCCCTGTATATCTTGGGTTCAAAGGACTTAATAATGGTATAGTAAAGACGAATCCATACAAAGACAGAAGGAGTGGTTTACTTGCAAAGATTAGGATGGATTGGTACAGGCCAGATGGGTGAATTGATGGCCATGAATCTGCTTAAAGCAGGATATGGGATACATGTTTATAATCGTACAATAGAAAAAACAGACTCCTTAGTAAAAGCTGGTGCTATCCGGGCATCATCGCCCAAGGAAATCGTCGAGCAAAGTGATATCAGCTTCGTCATGCTTTCTGAGGCGAATGCGGTCAAGGATGTTTTGACACAGGAAAAAGGAATCCTTGAAGGTATTGCGCCAGGAAAAATCATCGTTGATATGAGCACAATCTCACCGGAGGATTCGCGGGCCTTTGCCCAGCTTATCAGTGAAAAAGGAGGCATTTACTTGGATGCCCCGGTCTCTGGTTCGGTTGGACCAGCAAAAACAGGCCAGCTGGTCATCTTGGTCGGCGGGGAGAAAGCGGTCATGGAGATCTGTCAGCCGTATTTTGATGTATTGGGCAAAGAGACCATCCACTTTGGTGAGAACGGTAAGGGCAGTGCCGCTAAGCTTTCTATTAATCTGCTCCTTGCGATTGTCGGTCAAGGAGTTGGAGAGACCTTGTTATTAGCGGAGAAAGCGGGCCTTGAGAGAGGAAAGGTCTTAGAGATGATCGCGCAATCGGCCATGAATACGCCTTTATTTGCGGGCAAGAGAGATATGTATGAGACCGGAGAATTTCCTGCTGCCTTCATGCTGAAATTAATGGCAAAGGACTTGGGCTTAATTAAAGAGCAGGCAGATCGCTTGGATGTAGACCTGCCGCTTGCTGAAGCAGCAAAAGATACATATATATCCGCACGTGATAACGGAGAGGGAGATTCCGACATGGCGGCGGTTTATTTAGAGTTATTAAGGAAAAATACTAGATAGTGAGATAGAGGAATTAGAGGGAGGTCGCGAATAACCGGAGCCTTATTTGGTATTGGGTTAGATGTTTTTGTTAATTAGGAAGCTAATAAAGGGAAAAGGTCATCCGACTAGAGGATGACCTTGTTATATGAAAGCTTATGCTTCAAGCTTAAGCTTTCCGTCCGTAATCTTATATACCTTATCGCAATAATCAATCAATCTTGTGTCATGTGTGACGACAATCGTCGTCTTTTTGTTTTGTTTTGTCGCAGCCTTCAGCATATCCATGACCTCAAATGCCCGGTCTGAATCCAAGGATGCGGTCGGTTCATCGGCGAGAATGATGCTTGGGTCTGTATAAAGAGCCTTGGCAATTGCGACACGCTGGCGCTGCCCGCCGGATAAATCAGAGGGGAAGCTGTTTAATAGCTCACCAATCCCGAGTGACTCATACATTTGCTCAAGCTGCTCTTCTCTCAGATTATCCTTCTTAACCTTATCGAGCAGTTTCATTTGCTGCTGAACAGTCAGAAATGGGACAAGATTAGAGGATTGAAGAACAAAGCCAATCTCTTTTAAGCGGAGCGAGGCGCGTTTCTTTTCCTTCAATTCGATGAGATTGTTCCCGTTAATAAGCACATCTCCATTGCTTGGGGTTTGAAGGCCCCCGGCAATGGTCAGGAAGGTGCTCTTACCTGAACCGGAAGGACCGATGACTGCGATGAGTTCACCTGCCTCTGCTTTGAAATTCGTAGACTTTAGCGCCTCGATTTCTGACTTGCCTGATTTGAAGACCTTATTAACGTCTTTGAGTTCTAGTAATGCCATGTTCATTATCCTCCTATCGCTTTTAATGGATCGATTTTCACGATGGTCTGTACGGAGAAAAGGGCTCCGAGCACTGATACGACAACCAGGATAGCTGCATAAAGGGCCATGTCTGCATAATTAAAGGCAACAGGAACAGCAGCTGGAAGGAATAATCCGGTTAGAATGGTTAAGCCAAATCCTACAATGACCCCGAACAGCGCGAGCAGGAAGGTTTGCGCTATGACCGAGTTGGATAAATAACGATTGGATATCCCTTGCGCTTTCATGACTCCAAAAATACTAATCTTCTGAATCGTTAGTACGTAGAGGAAGATAGCGAGAATGACAGCTGAGACAATGAATAAGAAATAGATCATTAAGGTAAGCGTCAAATTCTGTTCCGTATATCCTGGCATATTCTCAATAAATGATTGGGTGGAGACGAGCTGAAGGGAATCGTCAACAGATATATCATCAAGATTGTCTGCGCGTACAATATAGGCATTGATTAGGTCTTCATTGGCTTCGGCGGCATCGCCGTAGCGAACTTTCTGGTAGGTTTCCAATGTTCCGTAGAGAACAGGGGCTGCATTGAATTTGGCATCCTCGGTAAATCCGACGATTGTTAATGTTTCATCGATGGAGGATAGCTCAAGCTCGTCGCCTACCTTAAACCCTTCATCCTTCAGTGAATCATCTGCGATGACTTCACCCGTTTCGCTGAAGCTCTCGCCCTCTGTCACATCAGGCATGATGAATTCATCTTCCTCAATTCCGAAAATAGCTACATTCGCTTTATTCTCCCCGGATGTAGCGATGGAATTGAATTGACCTAAAACAGCTGTTTCAGAAGCGCCATCTCCATCGTATTCATCCCTCTCAAAGCTTGATTGGGGGAGATTGATGTCCGATTCGTCCGTCAGAATGACCCCTTCTGCTTCCCATTTGTCCACGGCTTCCTTATTAAGGTTCTCAAGTCCATTCGCAAGACCTGATAAGAAAAAGACCAAATAAGAAACGAGTGTTAGTACGCCGATAATTAAAGTAAATCTGAGCTTGTTATTCTTCATTTCATTCCAAGCCAGAAACATATGTCCACATCCTTTTGATGGTTTTATATAAGTATTATATAGATAATGTATAATTTATTTTCCCCTTTGGCAAATAATTGAACCTATTTTTTGAAAAAAGATAATTTCGCCTAGATTAATGGTCATGAATAACATATGGTAATGTTAATTAGAGGCTTGTCCATCTGAATTGAAATGGCTGAAGTTTGGGGAGGAGTATATTGAAAAAGAAAAATCTATTATCCCGATTGAAAGAGACGCAAACGAAATATGGAGCATTAATGATTTCTGTAAGTTGCTTATGTACTGTCATGATTAGCTGGGGAAATAATTGGGTTCTTACATCTATTCTGGGGCTAGGAGTATTGATTTGCGGAATACTAGGAATCTTTGATATAAGACGAGCTATAAAGAGGTAACATAGGTCAAGCGGTAAGCAGAGGGTCAAAATATATTTGATAAGGCATTAAAACAGAATTTTAATTGGCGGGAACATGTTCAGTGAACGGATATTGAACAAGTCTTAATGAAACACCTAGAGAACGTAGTACAACGTATACCTCTAGATGAAAGGGAGCATCTCGGTTATGCTTTGCGGTACTGGGCACTAAATATGTTTCCATTTCATTATTTATTCTTTGCTGTTTAGGATGCTTCTTGCATTATCTGAGACTATAACAAAACAAGGGGTGACGTAAAATACGTCACCCCTTGTTATTAGGCTTTTTCGAGATAGTGCCTTGCCTGTTGAACAGACTCTCGCCTGAAAGAGCGTCCAGCTATTATTTAGCTATGCGTGAGACGACTTTTTTAAGTTCCATAAGAACAACGGCCGCAACAGCCAAACCAGTTGCGATTGCCCACTCATGCAAACCAAATGCAGCTGGGATTGAGAACACCTCTCGAGCTCCTGGTAAAATGGTAATCGTATATAACACTAAGCAAAACGCGACTGCTCCGAGTACATATTTATTACTGAATAAACCAACTTCAAAAATAGTTTGCTTATTGGAACGCGCTGCA
>CAJGCH010000187.1 GCA_904501845.1 uncultured Bacillaceae bacterium
AAGCCTGAGATAAACACCTCTGCAATCGAAATTAAGGAGGTCATTCCAGCTAAGAACAGACTCGCAAAAAACAGGAACCCGAAAAAGCCTGGCCATGTCGGAATCTCGTTGATGATTTGCGGAAAGACAACAAAAGCCAGCCCAATACCGCCGCTTACGACCTCATTGACCCCAACACCTAATTGCCCGGCCATAAATCCTAAGGTCGCGAAGACCCCGATACCAGCTAACAGCTCAAAGCCTGAATTAGCAAAGCCAGTGATAAAAGCATTATTCGTAATATCTGTTTTCTTTGGCAAATAACTCGCATAAGTAATCATGATTCCAAAAGCAATGGATAATGAAAAGAAAATTTGTGAATAGGCCGCAACCCAAACCTTCCCATTTGTCAGCTGGGACCAATCTGGCTCAAAGAAGGCCTGCAAGCCGGCTGTCGCATTATCAAGTGTGATGGCGCGAATAACGATGATACCAAACATGATGACTAATAAAGGGATAAAAATTCGATTTGCCCGCTCAATTCCCTTCTTGACACCAGCAAATAGAATCGCAAGCGTTAACACCCACACAATTACCAGCGGGAAAAACACATTAGGCACAATTGAACCGATTTGTCCTGCATTCTCTCCTGGAAGAACCTTTAGAAATGAGTTAAATAAATACCCTTCCGTATCATCTCCCCATCTCGTGTCGAGTGAGAAATATGCATAGGATAGCGACCATGCGAGGATAACCGCATAGTAAGTCGCAATGATGAAGGAAACAATGACCTGCCACCAACCGAGCCATTCAGCGCCCTTACGGATTTTAAAATAGCTGAGTGGTGCCGAGCTCCTGTATTTCTGTCCAATTGTAAACTCCATAATCAGCAACGGAATACCCGCGGTTAATAAGGCGAATAAGTATGGAAGAAAGAAGGCTCCTCCCCCATTTTCATAAGCAACAGATGGAAAACGCCAAATATTCCCCAGTCCAATCGCCGACCCTACAGCCGCAAAGATAAACCCTGCCCTCGTGCCCCATTGCGCTCTCTGTTTATCCATTTTAGTAATCCCCCTAAATAAATGTGTAAATTTTCAGATAATTTGCAATAGGTAAATAATAAACCATTTTAGGAGGTTATGTCAATTTATCTCACCAGGATTATGTTCTACTTTGTCGGGAGCTGAATAGCAGGTCCTGCTCCGTTGCCATTTCCATTATAGTAAGAAGGCACCTGACCTGAAGTAGTCCTCATCGCAATCGGGACATCTGTTGTAATTTTTGTCGGCTTCGAGGAAAAAGGGACAACCACTTGCGCATTCACCTCTACGAAAAGAACGACCTTGATGAGCGCATTATTAATGCCATAGGGCTCAAGCGTTGTTTTCACATCACTCTGGACATCACTGACCGAATGAATCTCAACTGGTATATCCGGCCCCATATTCCCGAGCAAGGCGTTGTTTGTGACTTTACCGAGAGGAACTTCATGGATGATTCCTTCTTGATTCTCACCGGCACTCAAATAATCGACAGCTGACAAGTCCCCAGCCTCAATCTGGCTTAATGCTTTCTGAATCCGCATTGTAGTATCCGCCCGAAAGCGGTTGATGATTTCCGTGTTAAACCGTATGCCCTCTACTGAAATTTGCTCGCCATCCTTTGGGATTTCCGAAATTACATCATTCAAATCTTTATTTTCTGCAATGGATTCCTCTATTGCCTTATTTATAACGACACTTGCCATTTTCTTCGTTTCCGACTCTGCATATTTCATCAATGTTGGCTCGATTGCTTTATTCACAATCCATATGGCCAGGATGGTGGATGCAAGAAAGAAACCGAGAGAGATGAGCAGAACATGCTTCATCGGTAAGGGACCACTCGGAAATAATGTCATTCTTTTAAATGCCCTTTTTTTAAACAAAAAAATCCCTCCTATACAAGTAATACCTATGCTTGTAAAGAAGGGATTAGTCACTTAACTTGAATCAATCTTTAAATAATGAAAGAGCGTCAATCCCTTTCATGCCAGGAATTACTCCCCTTTTTCTCGCTTCATGGGTCACGGATTCAAGAGGGGCGTGAAGCAGCTCATCCAACGTCTTCACCCCAACTGCCCTGCCTGCGATAATTTTGCGATCAGCCAGCCGCTCATTTAATAACCCAACATCCAGCGCCCCGCACATAATATAACCATGTTCATTGGATATAACCAATAAGGTCGTTTTTGGCAGCTGAACCGAAACCCCGGTAAACAGCTTCCCGCCTATTTCATAAGGGATAATTTCAATCATGCTGATTCCCTCCATATACTTTAAGACTATTGTTCTTAAAGTATATGGATTAGAGCCCGCCAGATTGCTGCTTAACGAGAAGATTGGGCTAATTTCCACCCCAATAGATCACGAAGGAATTCTGGCATGAGGTAGCGTTTCCTCTTCACATCACGCACTTCCGGGAATAAATAGCCAAATGTGAACATATCAGGAACAGCAAGCGTATATTCAGCCTTTTGATGAATCCTCTCTCCATTGATTACCCATTCACCATCCAGCTTCTCTGCACCGTCATACACAAACATCCCCATCACAGAGCCGCGGAATCCAAGTCCCTTCACCTGAAAATGAGGCCATTTCGGATTCTCGGTTTGCTCCAATATACTCAGCAGCTCCCAGCCAGAAACGGTCAAGACACATGGATTAATTGGATGCGGACATATCTTATGAAGGTCATATTTCGTGACAGGACCTTCACTAAGTCCATCCAGCAATAAGCCTGCATTCAGAAATGCGCAATCTGTCTTACACCATTCCCTCAATGCCTCACATAATAGATTGGGCATTTCAGAAGCCTTAAACCAGTTGGTTCTCAATGGATGTGAAAGATTGAGGAGCACCTCCCCGAGTTCCGCCTTCCCTTGCTCATATAAAAGATTAGCCGTTTCCCTCTCCTCGTTCGTGTATCCCTGGTCTGTCATGGCTTTTAAGGAGGATACAGCCTTTATTTCACCGCCACCTATCGTAATTTCCACATGACCGACAAACATCCCGTACTTGCCCGCCCCGCATAGGAGTGTATTGCCGTGTATTTTCCCATGATGAAGAATATGATGGGTATGCCCGCCAAGAATCACATGGATCGCGGGAAAGTTCGCGGCAATCCACTCATCTGCCGGGAGCCCCAAATGGGATAAAAGCACGATTAAATCAGCTTTTCCTTCGAGCTCCTCAAGCAAGGCCGCAATCTCCTCATACGGGTCCGTCAGCTTCCAGCCCAAGAGATGATAGAGCTCTGTAAATGGCGCCGTTACGCCAAAGAACGCCACTCTTCTCCCTTTTGGAGTCGTACGGATGAAATAACGAAGCGCCCACTTAGGGCGTTTGCCCTTCTCATCATACAAATTGGCCACCGTTACAGGAAAACGTGCTTCATCATATAGATGATTAAGCGCCTCATGGGGCAAGGTAATGCCTTCATTATTGCCGATCGTGGCACCGTCCATGCCAGCCGCATTTAAAAGCTCAATATTCCCCTTCCCCATCGTCCCTTCCGTGAAGGGATGGAAACGATCGACATGATCTCCAATGTCGAGCTTAAAGACGACATCGCCGGCGCTCTCATATAACGCCTTTTGCTCATCCATATAACGGACGATTCTTTCCCAATGCTCAAAATGGCTATGCAAATCATTAACATGTAATAAATGAATCGTTTCCTTCATGATTTCCACCTCTATAATAAAGCTCGCGCCCCATCCCAAATCAATTTAACACCTACCACGATTAACATGATCCTAAGCGCCAAGACAAGTGTTGTACTTTTCATTCGCGCATTTACATACGCTCCTGCTTTCGCTCCCAACCATCCCCCTGGAATGAGGGCAAGAGCATAAATCCAAATGACGTTCCCTGCAGCAATATGTGTCACCGATCCAATAATGGCGGAAAGACATATTAATAGCATCGATGTGCCGACGGCGAGATGCGGAGGGAAATGGAAGACAAGCAGCATGACCGGAACCATTAAGGCACCGCCTCCAATGCCAAACAAGGATGAAAGGAATCCGACCGCAAATGAAATCGACAAGGCAAATCCTATTCCGTACCCGTATGTATGCTCCTTCCCATCATGGTCAATATATGTCCTTGCCACACCGCTCTGTTTTTTTTCCTTAGGCTTCAAATTCCCTCTAATCATCAATAAAAAAGAGAAAAATACCATGAGAAGACCAAAGAAAATATTAAAGGCATCAACCTGTAAGAATTGATTGGCCCAGCCTCCCACCAAACTTCCTGGGGCAATCCCTATTAGAAACAAAAAAGCACTGCGATAATCAACGTTTCCTTGCTTCAAATAGGCAAGGGCCGAAGAAAGACCCGTAAACACAAGCGTAAACAAAGACGTCCCCACAGCCATCTGCGGAGTGAGAACGCCAAGCAGACCGCCAGACATAAATAAGAGCAACGGCACAATAATAATGCCGCCGCCTAAACCAACCAGCGCGCCCAGGAAACCGGCTGCTAAACCAACCAGCACAAGCAATAAAAATTCCATATAGATAAGACCAGCCTTTCAAAGTAAATCACAATAACAAAGAATCAGAATAAGCCAAGCTGCTTTGGATTCAAGCCCTCATAATCAATCCCGAGCATGGATTGCAATTCCTTCGCATTCCCAGCTGCATCACCGCCGGAGTTATTATTGAACAAAACAATAATATCCTTTGTTTGCTTCGTTAATTCCTGGATTCTCATTCTCCATTCCATTAGTTCTTCCTTATTGTACTTATATAAATAGCGAACTTCACGCCAATTCGCATCATTCGGTTTATTCCAGCCATGGACATTTCTCCCATGCATACGGATTAATGTCACGTTCTCATCTGTAACGACCGGAACAGTCGGAATTGAACCCTCTCCTGCTTGAGGTTCATCCACTATCGAATGAATCCAGCCTTCCTTCTTCATGAATCCAAGCGTCCCCTGCCTGAAGGAAGGATTGAACCACGATTGGTGACGAAACTCAAGCGCTATACGAATGTCCCCCATCTGTTCCTTGCAATAGCGAAGATATTCTACATTCTCCTTCTTGCAGTCAAACCACGGCGGAAATTGAAAGAGGGCCATCGCAAATTTACCCGCGTCTATATAGGGGGCTAAAGATTCCCGAAACGCCGTGAACATCTCAGCCTTTGACGTGAACGGGATGTCACCACGCTGATGTCCTGTCATCCCCTGATAGGCTTTTACGACAAACTTGAAATTCTCAGGCGTTTCACTTACCCACTTTGAAGCATTCCGTATAGGCTGAATCGCATAAAAGGACGCATCCACCTCCACGACTGGAAAATGCGCACTATATTCCGCAAGCTTATCCTTTGGTTTTATAGTAGGCGGATAAAGAGAATCATGATCTCCCCACCCGGTTACACCGATATAAATCATCCGAATATCCTCCTCCCATCTATCATAGCACAAGCTCTTCTCCGCTCTAATATTACATGCTTTGGCAATGAGAGCAGGGGACTATTTTCTTTTACACAAATTTTATGGGTGAGTAAACTCCCTTATGGGTATACGGTGGGCTTTCTGTCAAAGATGCCCACCCTTCATACCCTTTGCATGGGCTTTGGGTGGGCCTTCTCTGACGATGTCCACCCTTTGTCCACCCTTCATACCCTTTGCATGGGCTTTGGGTGGGACTTCTCTGACGATGCCCACCTTTGTCCACCCCTTTGTCCACCCTTCCTGCCTTTACATAGGCTTTAGGCAGATTTACTCCCGCTTCCTCTATAAAAAAGGACTCCGGCAGCATGCCAAAGTCAGATTCTTGCCGCAATAAATACGGCACAACCAATTCTTAATCGGTTTATAATATTGTCTATCTCATATTATTCATGGGTGATTGTGTTTTACTTCTAGAAAACAAATATCATTCATCTCTATCTTTTGGGATTCATACCCATTTTTCACATTTATTCTTTCAGATTCTACTTTGAATAACGTTCCTTCAAACATCCTCTGGTTTTCCGTTTTTACTTTAATATCTTTGCCCAAATAATGCTGCAGATGCCTATCAAGAGACAGACCAAA
>CAJGCH010000188.1 GCA_904501845.1 uncultured Bacillaceae bacterium
CCTGAGCCGCAAAGCCGATTGATGGTCGTTCCTGCTGCTTCTACAGGCAGACCCGCAAGCAAGGCGGACATGCGCGCAACATTCCGGTTATCCTCCCCTGCCTGATTGGCATTGCCAAGCACGACTTCCTCGATGGCTGAAGCGGGAACCGCCGGATTTCTCTCAAGCAATGCTTTGATGACAATCGCACCCAAATCATCCGGCCTCACGCTTTTCAATTGGCCTTTATAACGGCCAATGGGTGTCCGAACAGCATCCACAATCACGACTTCTCTCATTTCCTTTCATCCCCCTTCACCTGTTCCCGGTAGTCATAGACACCTCTGCCTGTTTTTTTGCCCAATCTGCCAGCTTTAACGTATTGTTCGAGAAGCGGTGCAGGCCGGTATTTTTCACCTAATTTGCTATGTAAATAGTTCATATTATTGAGACGGGCATCCAATCCGACCAAATCAACGAGCTCAAACGGACCCATCGGATAATTCAGCCCTAATTTTATGGCCTTATCAATTTCTTCTGGTGTTCCAAGTCCTTCCTGCAGCATAAGAAATGCTTCATTCCCGACGAGACAGCTGATCCGGCTTGTGACAAAGCCAGGAAATTCATTGATGACGACCGTTTCTTTCCCCATTTTCTCCGCAACGGCCTTCGCTACGCTGACGGTCTCATCATTCGTCTCCAATCCTCTAACAATCTCGACGAGCGGCATTTTATGAACAGGATTGAAGAAATGCATCGCAATCGTTTTCTCCGGGCGCTTCGTATAGGAAGCAATTTCAGTCGGGCTCATCGTTGATGTATTCGTGGCAAAATAACAATCCGCTTTCGCATGCTTCTCAATCGTTTCAAAAACAGCCTTCTTGATATCTTCCTTTTCAGGCACCGCCTCGATAATCAGCTCCGCCGCCGCGGCAGCCTCCTCGATTGCAGAGGAAAAAGATAATCGATTCCTTGCTTCACCAGCATCTGATTCACTGATCTTTCCGTAATGGATTCCTTTCTCTATAATGGCTTCAATCTCGGTACGCGCACTATCCAATGCGGCAGGGTTCACATCAACAACCGTTACGTAAAATCCGCCCAAGGCACCCGCATAAGCAATACCTCTGCCCATGACTCCAGAGCCGACTACCATGATATTTGAGATTATTGGACTCATCCCCTTTCATATTAGAAAGGCCATTTTGGCAAATGACCTTTCCTCTTACACTCACATTCTGTTGAAATTTAATTATTGGATGCCGAATGGATTGAGAGGCCGGCTTCCATAATAGGAAACAAAGCTTTTTGTCTCCGTATATAAATCCAAGGTTTCTATGCAAAGCTCACGGCCGTAGCCAGATTGCTTGTAGCCTCCGAATGGTGTCCCTGGAAAAGCGGAGAATGGGCAGTTGACCATGACAATTCCTGCTTGGATTTGGTTGCCGACACGTGTTGCACGTGCCCCGTCCTTCGTCCAAATCGCTGAACCCAGTCCATATTCCGTATCATTTGCAAGCTTGATCGCTTCCTTCTCATCCTTAAAGGTCATGACCACAACTACCGGCCCGAAGATCTCTTCTTGAACAGCTTTCATATCATGATTTACATTCGTAATGATGGTCGGCTCATACCAATAGCCATCCTCAAACCCGTCAACAACAGCTGCCTTGCCTCCTGTCAGGATTTCCGCCCCATCAGAAATTGCAGACTTCACGTAGCTATCAATGATATCAAGCTGGTTCTGGTCAATGACCGCACCGACATGGCTCCCTGAATCAAGCGGGTCGCCCAATTGGAGTTTTTTCGTCTTTTCTGTGAATTTAGCGATGAATTCCTCATAAATATCCTCATGGACATATAGCCTTGATCTCGCTTCACAGGATTGTCCCGTATTGTAGAAGATTCCGTATAAAGAGCCATCCACCGCAGCATCGATGTCCGCATCATCAAAAACGAGATTAGGAGATTTGCCGCCTAGCTCCAGCGTTACCCGCTTCAATGTTTGGGAGGCTTTGCCCATGATGTCCCTTCCGATTGGGGTAGAGCCCGTGAATGCCACCTTATCCACCTTTGGATGCTCGACCAGATAATTACCTACCTCTGAACCGGAGCCTGGAAGGATATTGACTACCCCGTTTGGCACACCCGCCTCTAAACAAATCTCACCGAGAATAATGGCCGTAAGCGGCGTCAAGGAAGCCGGCTTCACGATGACGGAACAGCCTACCGCAATCGCGGGCGCGATTTTCCAGGCAGCCATCATCATTGGATAATTCCATGGAATGATTTGCGCACAAACCCCTACCGGCTCCTTTTCGGTATAATTATGAAACTGTCCGGCGATATTGTTGACGGAACCGCCATGACCAACAATCGCCCCGGCATAAAACTCAAAGTCCTCGATAGCCTGCATAACCTGGCCTTGTGCGGTAGAAAGAGTTTTCCCGCTATTAAGAACTTCCAGCTCGACCAATTCATTGAATCGCGACCGCATGATGGAAGCAATTTTATTCAATACGCGTGAGCGTTTATTGACGGAGGTTTTCTTCCACTTTCCATGGTCAAAGGCTTCCCTTGCCGCCAGCACAGCTTTCTCAGCATCCTCTTTCGTCGCTTTGGCAACTTTCGCTATCAGCTGGCCTGTTGCCGGGTTGTACGCCTCGATGGTCCCCCCGTTAGAGCTTTCTGCGCGCTCCCCATTAATGATTAAATGATAATAATCCCGCTTCATGTCCATTTTGCTCATTTTTGGTGTTTCCTGTACCTTTGCTATTGGAATCTGCCCCTTTATCGTTTATTTTCCATAACAGTCTGATTTCTGCCTCATCGCTGCTGTAATTCTTTAGTCCGAAGATTAACTTTGGACTTTATTGCCCAACGAAATGCGGCTTTCTCTTTTCAAGATAGGCTGTTACCCCTTCGGCATAATCCTTCGTTAAGCCTGCTAAGCGCTGGCCTTCTGCTTCGACCTTCAAATATTGATCGAAGGACAGATGATACGAGGCCTCTATCGATTGCTTAATCAGCCCAATTGCTTTTGTTGGTTTGCTTGCGACCTTTTCCGCGAAAGCTCTGACTTGCTCTTCCCACTCAGCCGTTTCAATCACCTTTGTTGCCAGTCCCAGCCGCTCGGCTTCCGTTGCTGATACCTTCTCACCTAATAAGGACATCTCAATCGCCTTCGCCTGGCCAATCATCCTTGTCAGATAATAAAGATTGCCGCAATCAGGGATTAATCCGATATTGACGAATGCATTCAAGAAGCTCGCCTTCTCGGATACAAGCCGGAAATCACAGGCCAAGGCCAAGCTGAATCCCGCTCCTGCCGCGACACCGTTGATTGCCCCGATGATGGGCTTTTCACAGCTGGCGATTTCCTTGATCATGGGACCATAATTGTCGCGCAATACATCGCCCAGATTGGTTTGCTCGCTTACTTCAGTCAAGTCCTGCCCCGCACAGAACGCGCGGCCCTCCCCTGTAATAACAATCACACGGATGTCTTCATTCTCTTCTGATTGCTTAACCGCTTGCTGGATTTCCGCATTCATCTGACTAGTGAATGCATTCAATTTATCGGGACGATTCAATCTGATCCAAGCAACTGCATTTTCCGTCCGATAGTAAATCGTCTCATACATCATAAACACTCCTTATCTGCCTGTGAAATTCGGTTTTCTCTTCTCGGCAAATGCCCGCATGCCTTCTTTTTGGTCCTCCGAGGCAAAGAGCATATAGAAATTTTTCCGCTCATACTGCATGCCTTCATACAGGGAATAATCAACCGCTTTATGAACAGATTCCTTTATGAGACGAACAGCAAGGGGCGCTTGGACAGCGATTTTCTCCGCCATAGCTCTTGCTTCCTCCAGCACATTTTCCGGCTCCGTTATCCGGTTGATGATTCCATACCCCAATGCTGTTTCTGCATCAATCCGCTCCGCCGTCAAAATCCATTCAAGGGCCTTCGTCTTTCCGACGAGCTTTGTCAGCCTCTGCGTTCCCCCTGCACCAGGCATGACACCGAGCGTAACCTCAGGAAAGCTGAAGCGTGTATCACTCCCGGCAATTAATAAATCACAGGCCAAGGCGAGCTCGAACCCGCCTCCTAATACATAGCCCTTAACGGCTCCAATGATTGGTTTTTTAATGAGGCTTAACCGGTCCCAAACTGCAAATTGATTGCCGAGCTCCATTTGGACGGCGCCCTCCCCCGCCATTTCCTCAATATCGGCTCCCGCCGAAAAGGCTTGTCCATTTCCGGACAAAAGAATGACCTGAACATGGGGATTATGGTCAAATTCCTCAGCGGCCTCAACAATTTCACGAATCATCTGTCTATTTAACGCGTTATATTGCTTCGGCCGATTTAAGGTAATGAATCCGATTTTGTCCTCCATAGATGTTTCAATGAATGACAAAGATTCCATCTTACACTTCCTCACCGATCATAAGCGTGACCAGGTCACCCGCAAATCCCATCAAATCTTTGCCAGAGGCTTTTCCTTCTGCAGAACGCATGCCAGCTTGAAGCGCCTCGTGATTCTCATAATACATTTCACAAAGAATATAAAACTCGGATTCTTTGCCCATCGGCGTGCCGACAATCTTCGTTACTTCCATTCTTTGCAATCCAGGGATTTTTTCCGTAATTGGTCCGTGCACATTGAAATAATGTTCGTCAAAAGCCTCTTTATCCTTTGGCTGTTTGTATAGAGCGATTAATTTGATCATGTTTATTCCTCCATTTTCTACATTGTTTTTATCATTGGTTTCATGGCCTCAAAAGGGTTCTTGCAGGACCTGCAGTATAGGATGCTTCTGCAGGCAGTCGGGCCGAAAATATTATCAAGTGTCACATAAGTCGAGCCGCAGTATGGGCAGTCCACATGAAAGGTGCCATCTTCGGCCATATGCTTTGGCGGGGGAGAAATGCCAAATGCCTTTAATCCCGCTTTCCCTTTTTCCGAGATGCGGTCAGATGTCCAAGAAGGAGAGTGAAGGAATTCAACCTTCACCTCTTCTGCATATGCCAGCGTCTTGACGGCCTTTTCCACATTCTTCTGAATGATTGGCAGCGCTGGACAGCCAAGAAAGGTCGGAAGCATCTTCACGGTAATATGGGAGCCTGCAATCACTACATCCTCCACCATCCCTAAATCAACTACACTGACCGTATTGATTTCAGGGTCCTTCACGTCCTCGAGTGCCTTATAGATGTCAGCTGATGTTATGAAACGATTCGTCACTTTACTTCCCCTCCATCTAAGAGCCTACCAGGCTGCGGTTTTGTCGATGACATAAACTTCTCCTAATGTCTCAAGCGCTGTCTCTAAATCCTCTGTGTGGATTCCATCGCGGCCATCTCCCGACGCAAGTCCCGCATCCACCCTGCGAAGCCCGGCACTTTCCAATACAGGTGATACGGCTTGATGCCATCTTTCCAGCAGAACAGCCTCGTCTTCGATTAAACCTTGTTTGACAAATGAATCATTATGCTGTCCATAGGAGAACACGCCTCTAAAGTCACGGGATGTCTTCTCAATCACCGCTTTCATTCTTGAAAGGGCTTCCTCATGACCAGAGCCCATCAGTTGAATGAACCAAGTTTTCCAATGCATCAGGTGATAGTAAAGCTCCATCCGCACCTTTGCGGCAATATCAGCAAGCGGCTGATAGGAACTTCCTTGAAGGGAATGGATCTTAATCATTTTTGCCTGTGTATAAAAGTAGTTACGCACAACGGCAAAAGCCCAATCATAGACCGGTTCGCCCATATAATGGCCCGGACCGTTTACCAGCTCAAGGATAATCGCATTTTTTCGTTCGGATGCCGGGCGGTCATGGGCTAATTGATTGGCATCCCCCTCACCCAGCTCTTCAAGCAATTGATAGAACATGGCCGCATGCCCCATCGTGTCCTGGGTAATGGAAGATGCCGCCACATCCTCTTCAATATGCGGAGCGAGCCCCAGCCACTCAGATCCTCGGTAAGAATGAATGAAATCATCATCCGCCAATTGGTACAGCAGTTCTTTCACCACAGCTGTTTGCTCACTTGACATTCTTCACACCTCC
>CAJGCH010000189.1 GCA_904501845.1 uncultured Bacillaceae bacterium
ATGAATATCATTGCTACTTCTGCATTGTTGATGAACATGCTATCACGGTCCCTCAGGATCGCCTCGAACTCAGAAAGAACATCAAAAGCCTTGCTGCGCTCTACTTAGCCGTTGGGATCGACCCTGAAAAGGCGACCATCTTCATCCAATCAGAGGTCCCTGCTCACACTGAGGCCGGATGGATTATGCAATGCAATTCCTATATCGGCGAACTCGAGAGAATGACCCAGTACAAAGACAAGTCAAGAAAGCAAGCTTCCATTCCAGCGGGGCTTCTCACTTACCCGCCATTAATGGCAGCTGATATCCTGCTTTACAATACAGATATCGTTCCAGTAGGTGATGATCAAAAGCAGCACGTTGAATTGACACGCGATATTGCCGAACGCTTCAATAAGAAATACGGAGAGATCTTCACCATCCCAGATATTCAGCTGCCAGCCCACGGCGCTAGAATCATGGCCCTTCAGGAACCAACCAAAAAAATGAGCAAATCGGATACAAACCAAAAATCTACCATTCGTTTATTGGATGATTTGAAGCAGATTGAGAAGAAAATCAAGAGTGCTGTTACGGATTCTGAAGGAATCGTCAAATATGACCGTGAAAACAAACCAGGAATCTCTAACCTTCTCGATATCCACTCAGCTTTAAGCGGGGAGCCTGTCTCTAGCATTGAAGCACGTTTTGCAGGAAAAGGGTACGGAGACTTTAAGGCTGAAGTAGCACAGGTTGTCGTAGAGACAATCCGCCCAATCCAAGAGCGCTACAATGAGCTGCTGAACTCTGCTGAGCTTGATGATATCCTAGATAAAGGGGCATTAGAAGCAAACAAAGCCGCAAACAAAACATTAAGAAAGATGAAAAATGCGGTCGGTTTAGGCAGAAAAAGACGGTAATATCGATACAAAAAAGAGTCCAGATTGACAAGTTTACATGTCAGTCTGGACTCTTCTTCTTTACACCGTGTTTCAATTTCCTAATCCATAAGAGCTCGTATACTACAGCATGGATGGCCGGTCACCAACTTCCATCTCCCATAACTTTTCAAAGAATGGCTGTCCCTTAATCATGCGTTCACAAAGCATTGCATGCTTATCTGTCCATCCGTGTTTCATCTCGTTGAATAATTTCCCCCAAATATCCTCAAAGCTCATCTCAAGAACATTGGCATATTCCTCTGGGGCCCACTCCGTATACCAATAACGCACTTCAGAGGTATTGCCGGCATTCTTTAATTGATCTAGCGCCATAAAAAGCAGCTGTTTTAATTGACGCTCACGCCTTGTAAGTCCAAGCATAATCGTTGGAGAAGGCGAGAGGATATGATATTCCTTTTTCTTGAAATCCGCTAGCATGGATGCATAATCATACTTTATCGGTTCAACATTTTGAATCATTTCATACGCTAATTGTTCCTGCCGCGGAATGAGCCGGCTCTTGCGTATTGGAATGCTGTAGCCAATCGTATCAATCGCAATAATGCCTGTCCCGTCTGTCGCGACAAAGCAATAATCCATTGGAATACGCTCATGATTCTTGCGAATATAAGCCTTCTTATAAACTTCCTCTAAAAGGCTTGATGGCAGTTCCAATAAATCATTTTCAATGTAGTGGAACAATACAGGGTCGAGCTTTAAAAGGGGCACTTGGTCAAGTAGTTCCACCGTGTCTTCTTTTCTCCACTCATGAAAACTGCAAATATTATAGCTATTTTCTTCTCCTTCAAACCAATTCACCCAAACATCATGGAGATACAACATACCAGAATATCCCTCGCTTCTATCCTATTTGTCAATCATTATAGGCAGAATTCATGTAAAATATTCCTGATTCAGCGGGAATTTCAGATTAATCCGCCCGTTCGGCAAGTTCCTCCCAATGTCCAATGATTTCCTTGGCTGATATAAAGAATAATGCCTTTGTCTTCACGCCCTTGTATTCAGCATAATCCTTAACAATTCTGTATCCCGCTTCATATCCAGCCATTTTTGGCATATTTCCGCCTCCGAATAGCAAACGATTATGCAATGGATCGTCTCTCTCAAGTTCAATGTTTGGCACATAATTAGATTTCAGCCTCGAACGTACATCATCGGCCGTATGCTTAACGGTCCACGGAGCCAAATATTGGATTCCGCAATATTCACTGACCGCATATTCAGCTAATCCCTCCATCACAATAGAGCCGCCCAGATTGTTCTCCATCCTATCACCCAGAATGGATAGCCTTGTAGCATGATGATATTCATGAACAAATAACGCTTCCAATTCTTTCTCCGTTATTTCGGCTGATACAAACAAAAATAGCTTGTCGATAAAGGCAAGTCCTGATTTTCTTCTCTGCGCCGAGCGAAAGAAACCAAGCCCCTCCATCGCTATAGGGAATATTAAAACCGGGATATCAGGTCCTTCCCATGCCTTTTTATACTTTTGATAATAGTCATCAACCTTCTCCCATATATCTGTATCTTTCATAGATTCATAGATGATTTTTGTCCTCTTGTTAGGCCGGTACATTCCCGTCTTTTTTAACGTTTCAATTAAGGCTTGTTCCTTGGAATGGACAGCTTCCAGTATGCAATCCTCCACTTTTCTCATATCGCCAAACGACTCATCAAGCCATTTGTCTGTCCTGATTATGCCCATTTTGCGCTCACTTCCCGGTTTCATAAGGTTATGCATTATATGAGCACTCATCTGTTTTGGGAATGGAGAATAGAGGCATAAGCATGAAAAAAGGCAAGAGACTAAACAGGAAGAGCAGCAATCACCCTCCCAGTTTTCATCTCTTGCCTTCTCTATATAGAAGGGACAGATCCCTTATTCGTACTTCTTGAACACGATTGTCGCATTATGCCCGCCAAAGCCAAATGAATTGCTTATTGCACAACGAACTGTTTTCTCTCTTGCTTCGTTCGGGACATAATCCAAATCACATACCGGGTCCTTCTCATGGTAATGTATGGTCGGAGGAATAATATCATTTTCGATGGAGAGGACAGAGAAAATTGCTTCTAGCCCTCCTGCAGCACCAAGCAAATGGCCTGTCATAGATTTTGTTGAGCTGACAGCCAGATTGTATGCATGCTCCCCAAACACAGATTTTATAGCCATGGTTTCTAAGGAATCATTATACTCCGTACTTGTTCCATGTGCATTGATGTAGTCTACAGATTCAGGTGAAAGATTGGCGTCATTTAAGGCCATTTTCATGGCCCTCGCTCCGCCTTCCCCTTCTGGAGCGGGGGCTGTTATATGATGGGCATCTCCTGTTGAGCCGTAGCCGACAATCTCTGCATAAATCGGTGCATTGCGTCTTATGGCATGAGACAATTCTTCAAGCACAACGATTCCCGCTCCCTCTCCAATAACAAAACCATCACGGTTCTTATCGAAGGGCCTGCTGGCTGAATTTGGGTCTGGGTTTGTTGAAAGAGCCGTATTAGCGCAGAAACCAGCCAAGGACATTCTGGTTATCGGCGCCTCAGCTCCCCCTGTCACCATGACATCTGCATCCCCGCGCTGAATAGCCTTGAAGGCATCCCCGATGGAGTTTGTTCCTGTAGCACATGCGGTAACAGTACAGGAATTGATTCCCTTAGCTCCGAGCATAATGGATACTTGGCCGCTCGCCATATCAGGAATCAGCATTGGCACGAAAAACGGGCTCACGCGTCTATGACCTCTCTTCAGGAACACATCATACTGCTGTTCAAATGTTTCCATTCCGCCAATTCCTGAACCAATCCAGACCCCTACCCTCTCAGCATTATCCGGGGTAATTTCAAGCTTTGAATCCTCTACAGCCATCTTGGCCGCCGCAATCGCATAATGAGTAAAGCGGTCCATCTTCCTTGCTTCCTTACGGTCCACAAAATCCGTTATCTCAAAACCTTTTATTTCTCCAGCCACTTTCACCGGGAACTCGTCTGCATTCACTCTAGTCAAGGGTCCTATTCCAGACACCCCGCCAATGGCATTCTTCCAGTTCTCTTCCACAGTATTACCTAATGGAGAAACAGCTCCCATGCCTGTCACAACAACTCGCTTCAGTTCCATGCACAATCTCGCTCCTTCTATGAGTTTCTCATTTTCGTTCGGTTAGTTATTTCCCCCATCGAATCGCTGCCGCACCCCAAGTCAGGCCAGCTCCGAATCCGACCAGAATAATCAGGTCCCCGTCTTTGATTTTTCCAGCTTCCACTTCTTCACATAGGGCAATCGGGATTGATGCGGAAGATGTATTACCATATTTATGAATCACTTTAGACATCTTTTCAACCGGCAGTTCAAGGCGCTGCCTCGAAGCTTCCATAATACGAATATTTGCTTGGTGCGGGATGAGAAAATTAACATCTTCTTTCGTTAATCCCGCTTTCTTCAACACATTAAGGGAGGACTCACCCATCTGCCTGACTGCAAATTTAAATACTTCCCTGCCATTCATCGTAATGAATTCAGTCGCTTTCTCTAAATGCTTGCCGCCCGACCCGTCCGAGCCTAGCTCAAAAGAGAGAATCCCCTTATCTTCTCCTACCTCGCCCATCATAACCGCTCCTGCTCCATCTCCAAACAGCACAGCTGTATTTCGATCGTTCCAGTCGGTAATCTTGGATAGTTTTTCCACACCGACAACAAGAATATGTCGGTAATCGCCTGATTTTATAAATTGGGATGCCGTGACAATTCCATATGTAAACCCAGCACAAGCTGCACTGATGTCCATCGCAGCAGCATTCCTTGCCCCCAATCTATCTTGAATGATGCAAGCTACAGATGGGAAAGCTTTATCCGGCGTTACAGTTGCGACCAAAATCAAATCGATCTCCTCGGCCGTGACAGAAGCATCCTTCAAGGCCTGCACAGCTGCTTCATAGGCCATGTCCGACGTATCAATTGAACCATCGGCAATCCTTCTCTCTTCAATGCCTGTGCGTGTACGAATCCATTCATCTGAAGTGTCTACGGTCTTCTCTAAGTCAAAATTGGTGACCACTTTTTCCGGCAGGTATTTCCCTACTCCTAATATGCCAGCATTCATCATAGCACCTCTCCTAATGTTTGGGTTTATTGATTGATATTAAGACTTGGTACTAATTTTAAAAGAAGCAAACCTCCTTTGCAAGAAATTTTTGGGATAAAGGTGAATGTCTTATCCAATCGGACAGATTATTCATATTCTACTGTAGACAACTAATCGCATTGGAGGTGTTACTATGGACCTTTTTCCAAAAAAGGAGCAATCTGACGGAGGCGGATTAGACAGACTTATGTTTGGTCCTCGCGAAAATAAAAAAGAGACGGCATCACCTGTGCCATCCCAGCCTTTAAACAGCCAAATCGATATCGCTAAATTAATGGAGCATTCGGATACCCTCATTAACAGCGTATCTGAGCTTTCCCCATACCTTCGTAAAATTCCGTCCTTTATTTCAAAATTGATATCAAAATAAAATAATCGTCATTTGCGCGCGTCCTTGCCATCTTTATACCCTTTATCATAGGCTTCATTCATAATCGCCTTGAATATATCCATAAAAGGGAGCAAATCTCTCTTATGAATGTCCAGACCAGCCTCACTTACCTTTTTCTTCATTTCTGGATAGTATTTCATCGCCATGGATAAATAATCAATCTTTCGTTTAGGCATCCCATTAGCCTCCCATAAAAGTAAATCCCCTTTCCATATAGAAGAGAAAGGGGTTCCTTCTTTATAAGACCATCCAACAGTTCATATTCCAAAGAGTTTTGCGCTGCTAACATGGTCATCGAGGAAATAGACCTCTTTCCCTCATCACATTCTTCATATGCCTTCGAAGCATCTCTATCCCTTGACCAGGCTTTATGCGCGTATTTGCATAATGTATTTGTTCGCTTTCAGTATGATATCTCCCCTGCACTTCATTCGTATCATAGATAATACTGTATCCAGCTTCCTTTAGTACCTCGTACCAATGATTTTCCACTCCTGAACGCACTTGATAAGCCCCAATCTTCCATTCAGCAAGCTCAAGTATGGCATCGACAGCATCATCAATATA
>CAJGCH010000190.1 GCA_904501845.1 uncultured Bacillaceae bacterium
GATAAACTGATTGCCAAGAGGCGGAATGACTACCTTGATTGCCTGCGGAAGAACAATAAGACGCATTGCTTGCCCATAGGTTAAACCTGATGAACGCGCCGCCTCCAATTGGCCCTTATCAATTGATAGAATGCCAGCTCGGATGGCTTCAGCGATAAAAGCTGCCGTATAGACGGTTAAAGCAAGGGAACCGGCAATGAAGCCAGGCAGCCCCGCTCCAAAATAAAACATAAAAGCAATAATTAATAGCGGGATATTACGGACAAACTCCACATAAGCCGTCCCAAGCCAGTTCAATGGCTTTAATGGCGCAATTCGCAAAACAGCCAGAAACGTCCCTAAAAGAAAGCTCCCAACCAGAGTAAGCAAACTGATACGAATCGTACCTACAAATCCCTCAAGATACATATCCAGATGATCGACAAGAATAGAAAAATCAAGTGCTAGCATTCAATCACTCCTAATGTACAATCAGGATGGGTAAACTTCCCATCCTGATGAAAGAAACTCCTTAATTCTTAATCCATTTGTTATAGATTTCATCATATGTTCCATTGTCTTTCAAAGCTTTGAGAGCTTCATTTAATGCCTCTACCAATTCAGGGCTGTCTTTCTTAACCGCGATGCCATATGGCTCTTCCGTGAATTGTCCGCCTGTTAATTCAAAGTTAGGATCTTCATCCGCCATTCCGTATAGAATAGAATCATCCGTCGTCAAAGCATCCCCTTGGCCTGATTTCAAGGCTGTAAATGCTTCAGAGTAGTTCTCATATTGAAGCACTTCTGCATCCGGTGCCTTCTCAGCGATATTTATGGCAGATGTGGAACCTTTAACCGCAATGACTTTTGTACCTTTCTTCAAATCTTCAACACTTTTAATCTTGCTTCCTTTTTCGACAAGCAAGGATTGGCCGGCCTCAAAGTAGACATCGGTGAAATCAACTTCTTTTTTCCGCTCTTCTGTAATCGTCATTGTCGCAACGACCGCATCAATTTTCCCGTTTTGCAGAAGCTGAACGCGTGTCTTGGAGGTTACCTCGACAAACTCCGCTTTACTCTCATCACCTAAGATTTCCTTCGTCAGTGCTTTCGCAATGTCAATATCGAAGCCTTCAACCTTACCAGTGCTTGGGTTCTTAAGACCGAACAAGCGAGTATCATTTTTGACGCCAAAGACAATCTTGTCTTTATCCTTGATAGCCTCAAGTGAATTTTTCGCAGAACCTTCCCCTTGAGTTTCAGCATCTTCATTGCTTCCGCAAGCAGCAAGCATGAATACAGCGACAAGACACAAAACAGAAAATTTAAAAAACTTTTTCGACAACATAGCATTTCCCCCTTGTTTTTAATGATTTAATATACGGCTTAAGAATGTACGCGCCCGTTCTTCACGCGGGTTCGTAAAAAATTCAGCCGGAGTCGATTGTTCGAGAATTCTTCCTTCATCCATGAAGACAATCCTGTTCGCTACTTCCTTGGCAAATCCCATCTCATGGGTAACGACGACCATCGTCATCCCTTCCTTTGCGAGCGTCTTCATAACATCCAATACCTCGCCGATCATTTCCGGGTCAAGAGCAGATGTCGGTTCGTCGAAAAGCATGACCTGCGGGTTCATCGCAAGTCCCCTCGCAATAGCTACACGCTGCTGCTGCCCCCCGGATAGCTGCGATGGGTAGGCTTCCGCTTTATCCGGAATTCCAACCTTCTCAAGATAAAAACGAGCTGTCTTCTCAGCTTCCACTTTTGACTTTCCAAGCACCTTCATCGGCGCAAGGGTAATGTTTTGCAATACCGTCTTATGCGGATACAGGTGAAAATGCTGAAAAACCATTCCTATATCGCGTCTTAAATGATTGATATTCGTTTTCTTATCATTAACCGGCATCTGATTAACCTTTAGCACACCTTTATTAATCGTCTCAAGATGATTAATGCAGCGAAGCATTGTACTTTTTCCTGATCCGGATGGACCAATCACAACTACTACCTCGCCTTTTTCAATTTCAAGATTAATATCCTTTAAAACATGAAAATCCCCATAGTATTTATCAACATGGTCAAAAACAATCAATCTACTTCCCCCTTGACTATTGATTTTCTCTCTATATTTCTAATGAAGCGGCAAAAAAAGATATCCTTAATGCCTGACCGCATGAATGCGTGATAAACCTTCAAGTAAGTAATATGTATGTCCTGCCAGATTCCTATATGTCTCCTGCCTGATCATGGGTTGGAAGAAAACTAGGTCAATGTATGGGAAAATACATCTTTCATCCTAAATTGGGCTAATGTAACAATTATTTCTTATTTTAACAGAAAAACAGTCATTTTGTAAAATTATGATTCTATAGAATTTTCTGAAAAGAGTTGTTGCTATTTCCCTTAAATACCCCTATAATTATTACATTCAGAAGTGCCAAAGGAGGAATGTATTATGAAAACAGTCTATGCGTATTATGTCATTAATTTCATAGCACAGCCCTCTGGTGAAATTGTTGCAAAATAATTTTTCTCTACTTGAATGAGTGATCATGATGCCAAGGGCTGCTGCACGCCCTTGGTTTTTGTATGCCTATTTTCATGAAAATAGCAAAGACAAGAGGCCTTTTTAGGCCTCTTGTCTTATTAACAATCATTCAATTACAGATGGAGGAAAATTATTTGAATTTAGATAAATTAGGCTGGAACTCATATTTCGAGAATTCTTTTAAACAATATACGGATGGTCAGCTTGTCCCCGGCCGAATCGTCAGCGAGCATAAAGGAATGTACCGGGTTCAATGTGCGGAAGGAAGCTTTCTCGCGACAATCAGCGGAATAATGCAGTTTCAAGCAAAGAATCGCGAAGATTTCCCGGCAGTAGGCGATTGGGTCGCCACAAATCATCAATTAGGCGGCGGTAAAGCCATCATCTCTGCCATCCTGCCAAGGAAAAGCAAATTTTCTCGAAAAAAGGCAGGCTTTACGACAGAGGAACAAATTATAGCAAGTAATGTGGACACCGTCTTTCTCGTCAACGCGGTGAACGCGGATTTCAATTTACGAAGACTTGAACGGTATCTCATATTGGCATGGGAAAGCGGCGCCAGTCCCGTCATTCTCTTAAGCAAGGCCGATTTATGCCCAAACATCGCCCATTACACTCATCAAGCGGAAAGCATTGCAGCTGGAGTTCCCGTCATTGCCATAAGTGCAGACAAAAAAATAGGGCTTGAACAATTAACCCCCTATTTAGGAGAGGGAAAAACCGTCGCACTGCTTGGATCCTCTGGCGTCGGAAAATCAACGCTCGCTAATGTTCTTTATGGTGAAGAACTTCTTCATGTTGATGCCATACGCGAGGAAGATGATAAAGGACGCCATACGACCACCCACCGTGAATTAATCGTCCTTAAGGAAGGCGGAATCATCATAGACACTCCAGGCATGAGAGAACTTCAGCTCTGGGATGGAGAGGAAGGAATCCATACGAGCTTCAGCGATATAGAAGACCTGGCACTGAATTGCAAATTCAACGATTGCCGCCATGAAACGGAGCCTTGCTGCCAGGTCCAAGCCGCCATTCAAGCAGGAACCTTGGATAAAAACCGCTTCAAAAGCTACTGTAAATTGCAAAAAGAACTCAAATATCTAGTAAAGAGGGAGAAACAGAAACAAAATGCAAAAGCGAAGGTGACCGTTAAGGCGCCTGCGGCTAAGAGTGGGATGCGGAGAAAAGGACGCTGAAGCCGTCCCGTCGTGTGTGTTAACATCTTTGTGTCTGACATCATGTCGGCCTCTCGCAGCGGAAATGGCTTAGCCACTGCAACCATATATCAGGGATAAAGAGCGGAAAGATAAAAACATCATTTCTATAAAAACAGGGATGCCAGCACACAGCCGACATCCCTGTTTTTCATTCCTTTATTTCACTATATGAATCGGATGCCCGATGGCAACTTCCGCTGTTTCCATAATCATTTCTCCAAGTGTTGGATGGGCATGAATAGTCAAGGCCAAATCATCTGCAGTTAGAGATGATTCAATTGCAACCGTTAGCTCCCCAATTAAATCTGAGGCGCTTGGCCCAATGATTTGGGCACCAATGAGGACGCCGCTCTCTTTATTTGTCACTAATTGAACGAATCCGTCTGTCTCATTTAAGGCAATCGCCCGGCCATTTGCCGCGAATGGGAACTTCGTTTCTGCCGCATCTATTCCAGCTTCTTTAGCTGATGCTGCCGTATGTCCAACAATAGCAATCTCCGGTTCTGAGAAAACGACTGCCGGAATGCAAACATGGTCAATGACAGATGGCATACCTGCAATCGCTTCTGCTGCCACTTTTGCTTCATAGGAAGCTTTGTGCGCAAGCTGCGGACCGGCAATAATATCACCGATTGCATAAAGATTCGGTACATTCGTGCGGCATTGGGAATCCGTCTGGACCAGTCCTCTATCTGTCAGCTGAACACCTGCGTTTTCTAAACCTAGCTTATCTGTATTTGGCTTGCGTCCGACTGAAACGAGTACATAATCAGCGGTGATCGTCTTTTCTTCCCCTTTTTCTTCATAGATGACTTCGGCGTGGCCATCCTTTTCCTCTGCGGATTTCACGAAAACGCCAGTTGTGACGTTTGCGCCTTTTTTCTTAAGCCCTCGCTTCACGATGGATGTCATCTTCGCATCCATCCCGCCAAGAATGTCCTTACCGCCTTCAAGAATGGTCACCTTCGTGCCAAAGTTCGCATAAACACCGGCTAATTCAATTCCGATGACGCCTCCGCCGACAACGACAAGGCTTTCTGGAATTTCCGATAGATTCAACGCACCTGTCGAATCAATGATTCTAGTACTGAACTTCATCGTCGGAAGCTCGACCGGCCGTGAGCCTGTGGCAATTATCGCATCCTTGAATTGAATGACTTGCTCGCCTTCAGCTGTCTCTACCTTTACCGTATTCGCATCCTGGAAAGTTGCGGTTCCTTTCACAACCTCTACCTTATTGCCCTTAAGCAATGTACCGACACCGGTAGTGAGCCTGTTTACGACGCCTTCCTTATAAGCCTGCACTTTAGAGAAATCCACACCGATTTGCGGAACGTCCAGTCCAAATACATCAAAATGCTGTGCTTCATGATAATGATGGGCCGCTGTAATTAAGGCTTTTGAAGGAATACAGCCTACATTCAGGCAAACCCCGCCAATATATTCTTTCTCAATCACAATCACCTTTTGCCCTAGCTGCGATGCCCTAATTGCTGCGACATAGCCACCAGGACCTGCTCCAATCACCAATGTGTCTGTTTGCTTCTTTTCCATGTCCAACCCCTCCAGTATGTAAAGTTCCTACAGATGACAACGCTTGCAATAATACCTGCAGAAAAGAAGAATATTTCTCCTATACTAATACTGTATAAATATTGCCGAATAATATCAATTTTTAGAAACTAATGTAAGTGTTTTTTTCCATACTGGACTAGTTTAAGAGATAAGGTTCTACATTCCGGTCACAGGCATCCTTGCATTGAAAGATGGTCACCGGACGACCAATATGACCATAGCTACAAGATGAGTGAAGTACATCGATCTGTTCAAGGAACGTTAAATATTTGCGAATGGAAATCCTTGAAATGCCGACTGCATCAACGAGATTCTCTGTCGTGAATTCCTCTCCATCCTTGCTGTTGATGTATCCCCAGATTTCCTTCAAGGTGTTTTTAGCCAAGCCTTTTGGTAGGATAACATCTCCGACTATTCCTCTTTTTTCAAGAAATAAATGATCGAGTTCCTCCTGACTTAGCTCAATTTCCTCCTTCATTACCCGGGATTGTTCCTTGTACTTCAGCAAGGCTTGCTTGAAGCGGTCAAAACGGAATGGCTTAATGATATAATCAAAGGCCCCGTTCTGGATTGCCTTATGGATACTCTCGATATCGGAGGCAGCCGTGATTAAAATCACATCGATATCCATCTGTTGTTGCCTGATAGCTGTAAGAAGGGACAGGCCATTTTGTTCCGGCATGAAGATATCCAATAAAA
>CAJGCH010000191.1 GCA_904501845.1 uncultured Bacillaceae bacterium
AGACCCTACAGGCGTAGCCGAGGAGGCTAAAGCCTTCCTCCCCGCGGAAAGCGAGTGGCCGCAGCGTAATGGAACGAACTTGTTCTTGCAACGCAACTCGTTAATACGTCACAAAGTCTATTAAGGTAGCTGTCGTTCGTCTTTCAGAATCGTTTTAACAAGTTCTGTCCCAGCCTTTTTCGCTATATTATTCACCATCATTTTTCCGTTTATGCTGCTTCATATATTGGGATGGTGTCATTGAAGTGAATTTTTTGAACACGCGGCTGAAATAATTAACATCATTAAAGCCCACGATAAAGGCAACATCGGTAATGGAGGTTTGCTTGTTATGGAGATAAATCTTCGCTGACTCTACGCGTTTTTGATTGATGAAGTCGATGACGCTTTGCCCTGTCTCCTGTTTGAACTTTCTGGATAGATGCGAGGGATTGGCATGGATGGAATCGGCGATTTCTTGCAAGGTCAAAGGGCTGTCGATATTTAATCGTATGTAATCAACCGCTTTTTTGACAAGCTCACTATACTGGAGAGTAGAATATTCCTTTACGAGATCACAATACTCATCCAGCATTACTTCGGCAAGCTTGTTTAAATAAGGCATATTTGGTGCCCGCTCAATTAAGATTGCATATTTATCGGAAATTTCATGAATATAGACAGGATGAACGCCTCCAAACCTAGCTGCTACGCGGCAGAGTGTGTTCAGTACCAAGATTAAATTTTTTGAAGCGCGAATTGGACTTTCAGGCACTCGGTTTTCTAAGTAAGTATCTTGGATATTAATTTTTATGTTTTCGATTTTTCGCTTATCGCCAGTCATGATGGCCTGCATGAACTCCTGTTCTTGACGATACGTCGTTTCAATGTTGTGTTTATTTTCATCGATAATTGTTTTAATCGATTCTTTGCTTTGCGTTGCGGGCGGCTCATCTGAAGTGATTAATTGTGCCTCAATGAAGGGATTTGAGCATAAATTGACCAGTAATTCACCAATACTATTACTAGCACTATTATGAACAACCGAAAGGGATTCATAAAATTCCTGTAAAGCCGTTCGTTCACTAATCGGTATTTTATTTTCTGAAATAATACTACTTAAAAAATCTGTTCCGGGAACACTTGATAAAAAAGGACCGACCATGATGAACCCATAGTAAGTTGCTTGATTCCAGATGCCTGCCGCAATATATTGAAGTCGAAAGCGATTGATATAGTAGTAAAAAGAATTTGCGGGATGTTGTTTAAGATAATCGTTCATTTGTCTAAAATCATTCTCGAAGTTTTGTAAGGCAGCCGGGATATTTTGTTTAACCTTCTGGATAAGAGCCGTATCTTCTTGGTTAACATATCTTACGTCTATCTTGCTAATGGAAAAGGCTATATGACAAATTTTATTTAAATCCTTTAGGCGTTTTTGTGGCAACATTTCATCATCTCTTTTGTTTTTTATTTAGTTTATCGTAAAAGATGCAATAATTATACTAGTATAAGCAAAAATGTGCGATTAATATTTGGGCTTCTATACTATACTAGGATTATCAATTTGTGAAAGAAAACACAAATTCTATTTGCTCATTTTTTCACAAATATTATTTTAATAATATTATTTCCTAAGGAGAGTAAATCATGAGAAAAATCGTAAACATCAATGATTCATGGAAATTTATTAAACAAGATGAAGTTAACGCTTACAATAAAAGCTTTGATGATACTAGCTGGGAAACTGTCAGTGTTCCGCATACTTGGAATGCGATTGATGGAGCAAATGGTTTCGATTTTCACAAAGGTGCTTGCTGGTACCGCAAGGAAGTAATGGTTGATACACTAGAGCAAGGAAACCGTGTGTACATTGAGTTCAACGGTTCTAACAGCATTACGGACGTATATGTAAACGGCCACCATATGGGACAGCACCGCGGCGGATATTCCACTTTCCGTTTTGATATCACAGATGTGGTTGAGTTCGGAAAAGCAAACACAGTATCCGTAAAAGTGGATAACACAGTTGTGGAAGATGTATATCCGCAAATGGCTGACTTCACTTTCTATGGCGGTATGTACCGCGATGTTAACTTGGTTATCACAAACCATGTTCACTTTGACTTGATGGATTACGGTTCACAAGGTATTTATATCGTTCAAGATGAAGTAAACGAAGAGAAAGCGGCTTTGACGATTAAGTCCAAACTCGTCAACGATCTTGATACAGAAAAGAAAGTACGCCTTTGGGCAGACCTCTTTGACGCTGAAGGCAATGTGGTTGCCTATGCTGCGAAAGATGTTGTTCTCGCAGCTGGCGAAAACAAAGAGGTGGAAATGCCTGCAGTCATTAAAAACCCAACTCTTTGGAACGGCAGAAAAAATGCTTACATGTATAGAGCAAACGTGAGCTTAACAAGCTTCAATGACACGATTGATGAAATTTCCATTCCATTTGGTGTGAGATACTTCGAAGTGGACCCAGACAAAGGATTCATCCTTAATGGACAGCCTTTACGCCTAAATGGTGTTTCTCGTCACCAAGATAGAAAAGACATGGGCTGGGCGATTACGAAGAAAGAACATAAGGAAGATATGGAATTGATCAAAGAGGTTGGCGCGACTTCTATCCGCCTGGCTCACTACCAGCATGACCAATACTTCTATGATCTCTGTGACCAAGAGGGTATGGTTGTATGGGCTGAAATTCCATTCATTTCTATTATGTCTAAAACTGAATTAGAAGGAATCAACGCGAAACAGCAAATGATCGAGTTGATCAGACAAAACTTCAACCACCCATCCATTATGTTCTGGGGCGTACAAAATGAGATCCAAATCGGCGGTAACCGTCCAGAGGTTAGAAAGTTAGTAAGAGAGCTGGCTGAATTAACGAAAAAAGAAGATCCAACACGCTTGACTACACAAGCGAACGTTATGTTTGTACCTGATAATGATGAGTACAACTATATGACAGATATTATTGGATACAATAAATATTATGGCTGGTATCAAGGGGAAGCAGAAGATTTTGGTCCTTGGATTGACGGGTACCATGCAACAAACCCTACAGTTCCTTTAGGTATTTCCGAATACGGTGCAGAGGGAATCATCGAATACCATACAGATGATGCAAAGGTGAAGGACTACACAGAAGAATATCATGCACTATACCACGAAAAAGTGTGGAAGATCTTCTCTGAGCGCCCATTCCTCTGGTCAACATATGTATGGAATATGTTTGACTTCGGCGCTAACATCCGCGATGAAGGCGGCGTACAAGGCAGAAACAACAAAGGCTTGATCACTTATGACCGCAAAATTAAGAAAGATGCTTTCTTCATGTACAAAGCAAACTGGTCAGATGAAAAAGTTCTTCACATCACAAGCAAACGCTATATTGACCGTGCGGATGAAGCAATCACGGTGAAAATTTATTCCAACTGTGATGAAGTAACGCTTTATGTTAACGGAACAGAGGTAGCGACACAAACAGGCGAAGATAAAGTCTTCATCTTTGAAAATGTTGCGCTGCAGTCAGGCTTGAACGAAGTAAGAGCCGTATCCGGCGATGTAGAAGACACTGCATTCTTCAATAAAGTTGAGGAAGCTAATCCAAGCTATGTTCTTCCTGAGAGTGAGGCTGGCGGAGTTGTAGATAACTGGTTCGAAATGCCTGAAGACATGGGCGAAGTTGAAATTGAAGAGTTAGAAATCACGGATGATGTTTACTCAACTCGCTGCACATTTGGGGAATTATTTGCGAACCCAGAAACAAAAGCCGTATTGCAAAAATATTTAAGTGGCTTCTCTGAAGAACATCCAATGTATGGTATGGCAGAAGGCATGCAAATCGATATGCTGGCTAGCTTGTCACCAGAGATGTTCACAGAAAAATTAATGTATATGCTTAACAAAGACCTGACAAAAATTAAAAAAGCATAATAGCAGCGTGCAGTCTGCACGAACCTGATTTACCTTACGGGAGAGCGGCTAGATTCTTGATCTAGTCGTTCTTTGGACTAATTCGAAAGATGGTGTAATGATGAAGTCAATCATGTTGTTTGGAGAAATGCTATTGCGTCTAACTCCCTCCAATCATCAATTATTCATTCAGGCCAGCCAATTGAACATGGTTTATGGCGGCTCTGAGGCGAATATCGCGGTCGCTTTAAGCAATTGGGGAGAAAAAACGTCTTATGCTACATGTGTTCCGGATAATAACATCGGATTGGCGGCGATTATGCAATTGCGTCAATTTGGGGTTAATACGGATTATGTGATTCAGCAGGGTCATAAGATGGGACTTTATTTTGTAGAGGAAGGACACTCCATCCGTCCGACAGAGGTTACCTATGACCGTCAAAATTCAGCATTTGTCGATGCTGTGCCAAGTGACTATCAGCTTGAGGAAATGCTCGACCAAGCGAAGTGGCTGCATGTCAGCGGGATTAGCTTAGGCGTCAGCAAACAAGCCCGTGAAACAACGCTGGCGCTTGTGAAATTGGCCCGTCAAAAAGGAATCAAAGTCAGCTTCGATTTCAATTATCGCGCGAAATTATGGAGCATTGAAGAAGCTAGGGAGGCCTTCATTGAAATCCTGCCTTACGTAAATGTTTGCTTCGGAAGCTATATGGATGTTCTCACTCTTCGCCAAGAGAAAAGAACGGTAAAATCTTTTGATGAAAAGATTGAATTACTCAAAGAGCTTCAAAAGGAATATAACTTCGATCAAATCTTTACGACCGAACGCGAGATTCTTGATGATAATGTCCAGAACTTAAGCTGTGCGGTTATCACTGGCACCGAGCATCATAAACTTGGCCCGGTTAGAGTCAATGTCCTTGATCGAATCGGTACAGGTGATTCATTTGTTGCGGGAGCGTTGTTCGGCCTTGCGAATAACTACAGCCTTCAAGAGACATTGGATTTCGCCTTATCATCATTTGCTTTAAAGCATACGATTGTAGGCGACTTCCAGGTTGCGAGCAAAGAAGCGGTTCAAGGATTCGACCTGAATGGCGAGAAGGTTATTATTAAAAGATAAGATATCTAGTATGTGGGAGCGTTAGTCCTTTTGGACAACGCTCCTTATTTATTTAATGAAGAGCTTTAAGCGCAGGCTTTTGCCAGCTGGAATCACGTGTTTTCGTGTACGGGGTATATATACCTGCATGTGGTTATAATAGGAAATGATTATATGCACCTTGGGGGGCAATGAATGAATAAAGTATTTACCTTAATCATGCTTAGTTTTTTGCTCCTTTTGTCGGCCTGCGGGAATGAAGCTGAGAAAAATAAAGCAGAATCTGGGACAGATAAATCGAATAAAGAGGAACAAGTTACTGACAGCTTTCCGGTGGAATCAATTGAAGATATTGTTGAGTATTATCAGCGTAACGGAATGACAGCCGAAATAATGACAGATAAACATGCTGATATTATTGGAGCAAAAGAGGGTGCCGGACTGAAAATTAATGGTCAAACAGCAGAAATTTATGAGTTTGACCCGTCTAGTGAGACCTTGAATACGGTGAAAGAAACCAATACCCTATTAGACCGTCATGCTGTCTATAATGGAAACTTTGTCCTTATGGTGTATGAGGACAATGAGGATAGTGACGAGGTTCTAAGTGTCTTTCAATCATTTAAGTCTAAAAAATGACTTTGATCGATTCCTGATTGGCAAACAAATGAGATATATAATTGAGAAAATAAGACATAATATAGAGTTGTTTTAAGTTCGGCATGAACCTGATAGTCTAGATTAGGTTCATGCCTTTTTTGATGAAGTAAAGTGGAACTGTCTAAAAACTTCACATGAAGGAGAAGCACCTCCATGCTTTCTGTCAGATAGTGTCGAAATGTACCTCTAAGTGTCTGATTTTTTAGAATGTTAAATATTGTTATAAATGGGTGTATTAGTATAATGGTAGTTAGATGAAAAAGTCAAAAGGTGTGTCCAAATATGCTTCAACAGATTAAAGAAATGATAATTCAGAAGAATTTAGAAAG
>CAJGCH010000192.1 GCA_904501845.1 uncultured Bacillaceae bacterium
AGGATCAAGCTGATGATGGAACAAATTCAGCCATAACAAGGGGTAATGTTTCATGAAAGAGATTAAATGTGAATGTGGCCACATCAATCCATATGGTACCGTCCTGTGTGAAGCTTGCGGCAAGGTGCTTGAGAACGAGACGGTTGAAGAGAAGGAACAATTGCTCGATATGAAATACGAGGGAAGCGCGCGACGCTCCCAAACTTATAATAAGACCGTGGTCGATAAGGTTTGGACATTCTTCTCATCCGTGAAGGTCGGTGTTACGTTAATTATCCTTCCGCTTATTGCCGCTTCAATCGGGACGATTTTCCCGCAGGAGGCGCTCATTCCGGCTGGCGAGCCGGCCAACACATTTTATGAGAATGAGTACGGAACGATCGGGAAGATTTATTATGAATTAGGATTACATAACTTATACAGCTCATGGTGGTTTTTGCTGCTAGTCTCCCTGCTTGGCGTTTCCCTTGTGATAGCGAGCCTTGACAGGTTTCTGCCTTTATATCGGGCATTAAGGAATCAGCGCGTCACAAGGCACCCGCAGTTCATGAAAAGACAGCGGATTTTCGGCCAATCATCAGAGGCGGTTGACGGGAGCTATGAGCTTATTAAAGAAAGGCTTCAGGCCAAGCGGTACAAAATCAGGGAAGAGAATGGGAATATCCTTGCTGAGAAGAATCGGTTCTCGCGCTGGGGTCCTTACGTGAACCATATAGGCTTGATTATCTTCCTTCTTGGGGGGATGCTCCGTTTTGTGCCTGGAATGTATGTGAATGAATATATGCGCATACCTGAAGGGGAAACAATCGCCGTCCCGGGAACGAACGGTGATTATTATGTGAAAAATAATCAATTCCTTATCGAAACCTATGATAAGGAAGAGGACGCTCAGTTTGAATCGGCTCTTGAGCGGACAGGTGAGGTTGTCAGTAATTACCAGACTAATGCGACGCTTTACAAGCATATCGGCGAAACGATTCCTGGTGAAGAACCGGAGCTTGAGAAGGTGAAGGATTTCCCTATCATCGTTAATGATCCGCTGAAATTTGAATCATTTGCCCTCTATCAGACCTCTTATGAAGAATCATTTTCATCTATGAGCTTTTCTTTCATCAATAAATCATCAGAGAAGGAATTCGGGAAATTTACAGTTGATTTAAAGAATCCTGAGGATTCCTACGATCTTGGGGACGGATATAAGGTGGAGCTTACGAGCTATTTCCCGGATTTTGAATTCGATGATAATAATCAGCCGACCACTAAATCAAGGTATCCAAACAATCCGGCGTTTATCTTCAATATGTACACACCTGATAAGCCAGAAGCAGAAGTCGCCTTCATTGGCATCCGGCAAAACCTTGAACCAATGGGAGAGAATGAATACGCGATAAAGTTCAGCGGTATTGATTACGAATTCGCGACCTACTTGACGGTACGGAAGGACCTGACTTTATGGATATTGGCACTTGGCGGCTTAATATTCATGATTGGTGTCGTCCAAGGGGCGTACTGGCAACATCGCAGGATTTGGCTTCAGCAAAAGGATGGGGAGATATTGATCGCAGCCCATACCAATAAAAACTGGTATGGAATTAAGCGTGAAATAAATGAGATATTGGAAGGTACGCCAATTCCGCTTCCGGCTGATCAAACGGAGGAGGAATCTAGTCAAACTAAAGGGGGAGAAGTGAGTGGCTGAACTAAGCGGTAATTTATTGTTTGCGGCCTTTATACTTTATTTAGTATCAACGTTCATTTTTGCCGGCTCCATTAAAGGAAAGGCAGATACCAGGAATTACAAAGGATGGGCAAAAGCCGGAATAACCGTGACCATTATCGGCTTTGCGGCTCAGGTCGGGTATTTCATCACCCGCTGGATCACGGCAGGGCATGCGCCTGTCAGCAATCTATTTGAATTTATGACCTTTTTTGGGATGATGCTAGTCGGGGCATTTATCATTATTTATTTCATCTACAAGACTTCTATCCTAGGAGTCTTCACATTGCCAATCGCTCTTTTGATTATTGCTTATGCAAGCATGTTTCCGCGGGATATTTCGCCGCTGGTTCCTTCTTTGAAGAGTTACTGGCTTCATATCCATGTCACGACGGCAGCGGCCGGGGAAGCGATTCTCGCAATCAGCTTTGCGGCAGGAATCATTTATTTATTGAAATTTATCGACCAGACGAAAGCCTCAAAACGGACCTTCTGGCTTGAAGCAATCCTCTTTTTCCTGATTTCCACGGTCGGCTTTGTGGCGGTAACGTCCAGTTTTTCGTTGGCAGATTACAAAGCGGACTACACATGGGTGAACAAAGATGGAGCAGAGGAAACAGCCTCATACGCTATGCCAGCCTTATTTGGCCCAAATGAAGCAAAGCTCGCAGCTGGAAGCGGAATGGAACCGCTCATTGAGTTGCCTGCTTTTATCAATGCGAAGAAATTTAATACGGTTGTCTGGTCTCTCATAGCAGGATTAGTCCTTTACGGAATACTTCGGCTGATCTTGAGAAAACGGGTTGGGGCCGCCTTGCAGCCTCTCGTCAAATCTGTGAACTTGAACCTGCTTGATGAAATCGGCTACCGTTCAGTCCTTATCGGGTTCCCGGTATTCACGCTCGGCGCCTTGATTTTCGCCATGATATGGGCTCAGATTGCTTGGTCGAGATTCTGGGGCTGGGACCCGAAAGAAGTATGGGCGCTTATTACATGGCTGTTTTATGCCGCCTTCCTTCATCTCCGTTTCTCGAGAGGATGGCATGGTGAGAAATCAGCCTGGCTTGCTGTTGTCGGTTTTGCCATCATCATGTTCAATCTCATCGTCGTCAACCTTGTCATTGCAGGACTACATTCTTATGCCTGAATAGGCATAATAGATTAAAAAGGTCAAATCTGATAAAGATTTGACCTTTTTATGTTAAATAGAACGGTTTCGGAGCCATTATTTTTAAAAAAGGTCCAAAATTGATATGATAAACATATAGGATGATTTTCTAGAAATAGTGTTATAGTTCCTATTTCTTAGAATTTTTAGTTTTATATTCCTAAACTATTATTATCAAGGTATAATGAATTTTGAAGTTGTTAAGTTGTTAAGTACTGTAATAGTTCCGTGAAGGGGGTTCGGATGATGGAAGAAAGAAACATCCGATTGCTTGTAGTTGATGATGAGGACCGAATCAGAAGATTATTGAAGATGTACTTAGAGCGTGAAGATTACGTAATCGATGAGGCGGCAAATGGCATTGATGCTTTAGAACTAGCCTTGGCGAATGATTACGATGTGATATTGCTAGACTTAATGATGCCTGGCAAGGACGGAATTGAGGTCTGCAAGGAATTGCGCGAGAAGAAAGCTACACCTGTGATCATGCTCACGGCAAAGGGTGAGGAAGTGAATCGCGTCCAAGGATTTGAAGCGGGAACAGATGATTACATTGTGAAGCCTTTCAGCCCGAGGGAAGTTGTGCTCAGGGTAAAGGCCATTTTGAGGCGGGCATCGAAGACCTCTTATTTGCAAGCGGAGGGTTCGACCAAGGATGTTATTGTATTTGATCATTTAACGATTGATAATGATGCCCATCGAGTTCTTGCTGATGGAAAAGAGGTCGCCTTGACACCTAAAGAGTATGAATTGCTCTACTATTTGGCGAAAACGCCTGACAAGGTATTTGAGCGCGAGCAGCTATTGAAGGAAGTCTGGCATTATGAATTTTTCGGAGATTTGCGAACGGTAGATACCCATATCAAGAGATTGAGAGAAAAATTAAATAAAGTATCAGAGGATGCTTCGAAAATGATTGTAACCGTGTGGGGCGTCGGTTACAAGTTTGAGGTTCGGGCAGACTGATGCTCTGGAAAAGCGTGGTTGGCAAGCTTTGGTTAACCATCATCTTTCTATTTTCCTTCGTCTTGTTCATATTGACCGTTCTGCTTCTGGAATTTTTTCATAATCAAAGCATGCAAGAAGCGGAGCAGTCACTTTTTGTGACGGCCAGTCAGGTTGAGAGCGTCATTAAAGATCATGAGAATTACACGGATATCCTGGATGTCATTTGGCAGACGACCGATGAGGGAGTCGGCATCGTCATACTTTTAAATGATGGAACCGTCTATACGAGCCTGAAGGATGCTGACAATGAGGAAATTGAACAGCTGTTCCGCGATGATGGCGAGCTGAAGGGTGCGTTATCAGGTAAGGAAGAAGTGAAGGAAACAACCTACTTGCCATCTGTTTTGAACGGCGATAATGTCACACAGGCGACTATCGTCGGCATTCCGTTGGATGCGAATGGTGTTGAAGGCGCCATCTATACGTTTCAATCGGTTGATTTGAGTGAAAGCACTAGTGCCTCCACAACAAAATTCATTCTGATTGCCGTATTGGCGGGAATCTTGTTAATCACGGTCTTTGCCTTCTTCCTGCTCACAAGGGTGACAGCCCCGCTAAGAAGACTGAAGGAGGGAGCGTTAGAGCTCTCAAAAGGGAAATTTGACATGAAGGTTCCTATCATCTCCAATGATGAGATTGGGGACTTATCAAGAACCTTTAATCGAATGGCCAAGCAGCTGAAGCATAATGTGAGCGCCCTGCAGGAGGAGAAGGAAAACTTGTCCAATATCCTGAGCAGCATGGCTGATGGGGTTATTACCTTTAATCGTGATGGAGAAATACTTGTGACCAATCCGCCTGCTGAGGATTTTTTGAGCTATATTCAAATGGATGAGGCTAATTTGGATGTGCCGCATACGAACGGCCATGTACCTGAGAAGCTATGGAGTCTGTTCCAGGAGGTTAAGGAATCTGAAACGACCAAAATTACCGAAGTCTCTGTACAAGGACGTGATTGGGTCATCTTGATGAATCCGCTCTATGATGCCCGAGCCGTACGAGGGGCGGTCGCAGTGCTTCGCGATATGACCGAGGAGCGCAGGCTTGATAAGATGCGGAAGGATTTCATCGCCAATGTTTCTCATGAATTGCGAACACCTATTGCCATGATGCAAGGGTACAGCGAAGCCATCATTGATGATATCGCGCAAACCCATGAAGAGAAAAAGGATATGGCACAGGTGATTTATGATGAATCCTTGCGTATGGGCCGACTGGTGAATGAACTATTGGACCTTGCGCGAATGGAGGCAGGCCACCTCTCCTTGAACAAGTCTGAAGTAGAGATTGGCAGCTTTATCGAGCGAATCGTGAAGAAGTTTAAAGGATTGGCGAATGAAAAACAAATCAAGATTCTGGCTGAAATGGACCAGCCTCATGCGGTACTCTTTTTTGACCCTGACCGGATGGAGCAGGTATTCACGAATCTTGTTGACAATGCGCTGCGCCACACGCCAGAGGGCGGTGAAGTGCGAATCATCCAGCGTACCGGCGGCGAGAAAGGCACCGTTTTTGAAATTAAGGATACGGGTGTCGGGATTTCTGCTGAAGAGCTTCCATTTGTTTTCGAGCGCTTCTATAAGGTTGATAAAGCAAGGACAAGAGGGCGTGCCGGAACTGGATTAGGACTGGCCATCGTCAAAAATATCATTTATGGCCATGGCGGCAAAATCGAGGTCATGAGCAAATTGGGACAAGGAACGACATTTACCTTCTTCCTCCCGGCAAAAAAGTAAGATTTCGTGCTTTATGAGGAGAATAATCTTGTTACATGGGAAACGGCAGGCGTTTCCTTCATGGAAATCGCTGTTCCCTTCACTTATGGTTCTACTATGTACTTCGTTGAATACATATGGAAGGGTGACCAGATAAGCGGAGGGTGAATATGGTAAGCTATGCGAAACGTTTTCTCATTGTGTTTGTATTGGCTGCGTGCATTGGGCTGTTGTTTTTTGCCGGCAAGCAATCACAGGCGGCTTCAGTGCATTTATCTAAGCAAAATGCCCCTGAACCTGCATATATGGGCGAAATAAGGAAAAGCCAGTTCATCACTGAACTGGCTTTTCTTGATTAATACTTAACAATGCGGTAATTCA
>CAJGCH010000193.1 GCA_904501845.1 uncultured Bacillaceae bacterium
AAAGGGATTAGGGCAAATAGCATTGAAGATATTCGGGAGATCAAAAAGACTGTCAATTTGCCCATCATCGGAATTATCAAGGAAGTTTATGAAGGCTCGGATGTCTTTATCACGCCAACGATAAAGGAAGTAGATTTACTCTGTCATGAGAAAGTGGATATTATCGCCCTGGATGCGACCAAGAGGGTTCGTCCTGACGGGAAGACCATCTCTCAGGTGTTCCCGTCATACCGGGAGAAATATCCTGATCAGCTGTTTATGGCAGACTGTTCAACAATAGAGGAGGCAGAAGAAGCCTATCATTTAGGGTTTGACTGTCTAGGGACGACCTTGAGCGGCTATACCGAATACACAAAGGATAAGGTATTGCCTGATGGTGAATTGATTGCCAAAATGGTCGAGCGCTTTGATATTCCCATCATTGCTGAAGGGGGAATCTGGACTCCTGAAGAACTGAGGTCTGTCTTTGAACTTGGTGTCCATTGCGCGGTTGTCGGGACTGCCATAACGAGACCTATGGAGATTACAAAGAAATTCATAAGTGCCATTGAGGGATGATGCAAATGAAGATATTAGGAGCGGATATTGGAGGTACAGCCATCAAAATTGGTCTATCCGATGAGAATGGAAATCTAGCCTGTTTCCGTGAATATTCATATGATAGTAAACTTGGCGGCAAGCATTTAGTCGAAAAATTGATTCAGTTCATAGCTGATAATCCTGGTTTTGAGCGGATTGGCATCAGCACGGCTGGACAGGTCAATGTTGAAGACGGGTCTATTTTATATGCCAATGATAATATTCCCCAATATACGGGAACGAAATTAAAAGAAATCCTGGAGCGTGAATTCCAGGTGCCGGTACTGGTTGAGAATGATGCCAATGCTGCCGCGATTGGCGAGGGTTATTTTGGAGGAGGGAAACCGTATGATGACTTCCTCTGTTTAACCTATGGCACTGGAGTTGGGGGAGCAATTGTATTGGATTCCCACATCTATAGAGGGTATAATGGCATTGCAGCAGAATTTGGCCATATGATTACACATCCGTTTGGAAACCGTTGTAACTGCGGCAGGAGCGGATGCTATGAAACCTATGCTTCTACTACCGCCTTGGTGAGGAGAGCAGCTGAAATAGATCCAGCGTTTATTAGCGGCAAAGCAATCTTTCATGCGATTGATCAAGGGGACAGTAGATTAGAGGGAGTTCTGGATGACTGGGTGACCGAGGTGTCACTAGGACTAGCATCCTTAATTCATATTTTTAACCCTCCGGCCATCATTATCGGCGGAGGAATCATGGAACAAGAAAAACTGGTGGACATGGTGGATAAGAAAGTCAAGGAGCTCATCATGGATAGTTATTCAGACGTTCAAATCTTAAAAGCTGTTCTTGGCAATAGAGCTGGCGTTCTTGGGGCAGCATCCCTCCATAGAAACTAAGAAATAGCAGGGGAGGTGCATAAATGGCATACCAGGATATCTATTCTCTCATTCATTCACGATACACAATATTCACGAACACGGAAAAAAAAGTGGCTGATTACATCCTTTCCAACGCAAAAGATGTGCTTTATATGTCGATAACCGACTTAGCGGATGCTTGTTGTGTGGGAGAATCAAGTGTTTTTAGATTCTGCAAATCGATGGATCTAAAAGGGTACCAGGAATTTAAAATTGTCCTGGCTCATAGCGTCTCATTAGAGGATGAAACGCCGCAGCTTTCTAGTCAAATCACGATGCAGGATACCATTCCGGAATTATCGTCGAAAATATTATCGACCAATATAAATGCCCTGACGGAAACCTACAATCTTATAGAGGAGAAGGATATCTCAAGGGCTGCAGAGAGCATGATTAAAGCTGAACGGATTCATTTCTTTGGCGTTGGGTCATCATTAGTGACAGCAATGGAAGCGAAAAGCAAGTTTATGAGAATCACGAACAAAACGGAATGCTCGATTGATTCCCATCTTCAAATCATGTCCGCTGCCCTGTTAACGGAAAATGATGTCGCCATCGTTATTTCGTATTCCGGCTCCACAAAGGATACGATTGAAATTGCCAAGACAGCCAAAGAAAAAGGGGCTACGATTATCTCCATCACAAGATTTGCTAAATCGAATCTTACCTATTATTCAGATATAACCCTGTTATGCGGCGCGAATGAAGGCCCGCTGCAAGGCGGGAGCCTGACTGCAAAAATCTCGCAGCTATATCTCTTAGATCTCCTTTACTTTGCCTATTTTAAAGGGACAAACAAGGAATCCATCTATAATAAAGAGCAAACAGCAAAAGCCGTGGTTGAAAAAATGCTATAAGATACGATAAATGGCTTCTTACAAGTTCGATTGAGCTTGTGGGAGGCTTTTTATTTGTTTTCGGATGAAGCTGTGTTTGTGACCGCTTCTGTTAACTCGGTTCTGATTTGCAGAAACAGGCGAATGATATTCCATTTAATAAGCAGGCTCTCTAGAATGAATGAAGTTGAGTCATGAAAAAAGGGCTCCATAAGTCTTCAAGACTCATGGAACCCTTCTATTTTAATCAAGCATTCGATTCTCTTAAATCAGATGCCTTTGCGTTCTCTTTTCTTACCTTCGTCTTCCTCGTAATCGAGAACACCGCGCAAGCCAGCGCCACTAAAACAACCGCGCTTCCATACCAAGCTGTATGTGTAACAGAGCCAGTCTGGCTTAATACGATGCCCCCAAACCCGGAGCCAATCGAAATACCAATCTGCAAGGCTGAGTTGTTGAAGCTTTGCTGAATATCAGATGTGGCTGGGTCTGTTTCGATTAAATAGCTTTGCTGCGGTGGAGATAGACTCCAGCTGAGCGCTCCCCAAATCAACATCACTGGGATGAAGACGAACATGGAGAAAGTAGAGAATGGCAATATAAACAGCACAACCGCGAAAGTGGAGATGAAAATAATGATGCTCTTTTTCGGGCCAATCGCGTCGGAGAGTGTGCCTCCCAATGCGCCGCCGCTTACCGCCGCAATTCCGAATAAGAAGTAGAAGATACTGATCCAATTGGCATCCAGATGCAGCACCGTCTCAAGGAATGGGGTGAAGTAAGCGTAAACTGTGTAATGTCCCGCCAGCATGAACATCGTTGCCAGGTGGGCAGTGCCTATTTTCGGACTTGCCACTGCCTTTAATTGCTGTGATAGCGGGATGGATTTTTCTCCAGGAATGGATTCCAGGAAGATGGAAACGAGAATAAACGATCCAACCGAAAGAAGGGCAATTCCTAGGAAAAGGACACGCCATCCGAATTGCTCCGAAATCAAGATTCCAAGCGGAACACCCATCACGAGTGATGAGCTGATTCCCATCGTCACAAGACCGATAGCCTTTGCTCGGTGTGAAGGGTGAACAATTTTTGCAGCGATGACTAAGGATAGGACCATAATCAAGGCCGTGCTCATCGCCGTTAACACGCGGGCAATCATCATGACGGTGTAGTTCGGACTGAAGTAGGTCATGATATTTCCAAGGAAGAAGATCGCCATGGAAATGAGGTAGACCTTTTTACGTTCATATTTATTGGTCATAACCAATAACACCGGGCCGGCGATCGCATAAATTAGGGCAAAGACAGTGATAAGCTGTCCGGCCGTGCTCAAGGAAACATTTAAATCTTCCGCGACAGTTGGAAGAATCCCGCCGATAATCAATTCGACCAATCCAACCGCGACCGCAGATATTGCTAAAATTATTACTTTTAGATTCATTACTGTTAAATCGTCCTTTCTGTATCAAAATAAAAAAGTCCTGACTGCAAAAAATGAAAAAAGTTCATTTTCTGTAGTCAGGACTTTATGGTTCCTGGTAGAGACCCTCACGCCATATTCTGAGGTTATACAGGTAATCGTCATTCGTTTGTAAAAGAAGCACACTTTGAATAGTTTACTAGGTCAGAGAAGATTAATCAAGTTTAAATTTCAGCGAAAGAAATTTAAAGTATGACTACAAGTGCGGGCGTATCATTTGCTAAAATAGGAGAGAGTCATAATAGTGGATTTTCACTTAGAATATTTTGTGAAATATTGAACTAAACGAAGGGGGTCAATAATAATCATATGCATTCTAACGTTTACATAGAATGCATGAGTGGTTTTCATCCCGTTTATTGAAAAATATAGTTGAAGCGGGTATATTAAATAATCAGGTCCTTAGGAAGTTAGGGGAGATACAGAAAGCCGCGGCTTATGGGATTAATGATTTTCTCTTAAATTAAGGAGACTTCTGCACTAAGTAGTTTCGTTTTCGTAGAGTAATAAAGTAAAAACCATATGATTAGTATAATTTTGCATCTAAAATTTCTCTTTTTAATTTGACATTGACATAGAAACTATTACAGGAGAGTCCTAATATGAAGAAGATATTTAACTATTTAGCCATACTTTTAACGAGTATTATTATAGTGGGTTGTACTGATGCAGAAAATGCATCCGTGAAAGATGGAGAAACAGAACCGCAAGAAGTAACGACAGTTGATACAAATAAAAATAGTGCAGAAGAAAAAGAAGAAACGGTTACGACGGAAATTGAGGAACCAAAGGAAGAACCAGTTAAAGAATCAGTTGAAGAGCCAGAAGCAGAGGAAACACCAGCCCAAGAAAACGAGGACATGTTCTCAGGGTACAAACTTATTGAGGTAGACGGCGGTAATTTGTCTGGATATCGTCAACCTAATGTTGTCGTTGACATTGGGTTTGGGGACCGTGAATACTGGGCATTTACGAATGAACATGGCCAGCTAGTACGTGTTGTTGCTGATGAGATCATCCTGCAAGATGACAGCAATGAACCTGTCACATCGTCTGGCAGATACTACTCTGATGAGGCAAAGGTTCCTGGTGTCGAACGAGACGATTTAGATGAAGGTCATATCATTGCTGATTCTCTCGGAGGGGTATCGAATGCGTATAATATTACCCCGCAGGAAAGTACGCTTAACCGTCATGGTGACCAGGCCTATATGGAAGAAGTGATCCGCAGTGCAGGCGGAGCTACTGATTTTGAAGCTATTATCAAATATCCAAATACGAAAACGCATATTCCTTCAAGCTATCAGTATACGTATACGGTAAGGGGGAACAAGGTCGTGGATACATTTGAGAACGTGAACCCTGACGAAGTGAACGAATCACTCGGTTTAACTAAGAAAGAACCAACTGAATCAACTAGTTCAAACTCAAGCACAAGCTCAAGCACAAGCGGGGATATTTCAAGTGTTGATACAAACGGGAATGGACAGGTGACAATTAAAGAAGCAAAAGATGCAGGTTTCAGTATGCCAATAACGAGTGACCATTGGTTATACCCTTATATGCGTGATAATGATAATGACGGTATGGTGGGTGAGTAATCACCTAGAACCTGAACGATAAGCTTGGGAATCCCAAGCTTATTTGTTTATCGTTCTCTTATCCTGTCCTGGAATTTCCTTGAATATGGGACGAATTCAATGGAATAGGATATAAAATTGGTTTTTCTTATAGATAACTTACATAATCAATTTGGCAGATGATATGCTTAACCAAAAAGGTAAGGAATGGGTGGAAAGCAATGCAAAACTGGAAAAGGCAGGCTGTATTATTCTTGTCGAGCCAAGGTGTGTCCATGTTTGGTTCGTCAATCGTGCAATACGCGATTATGTGGCATCTGACGCTGACGACGCAATCAGGGTTAATGATGACGTTTTATATCATTTGCGGCTTTTTGCCTACATTCTTCCTTGCGCCATTTGCTGGTGTATGGGCGGACCGGTATGACCGGAAAAAGCTGATCATAGGCGCAGATGGAGGAATTGCGATTGCCACATTGATTTTGGCGATTTTGTTTTTGAGCGGTATCCAACACATTTGGCTGTTGTTTATTGTTGTGACCATCCGCGCGATTGGGGCGGGCATCCAGACACCAGCGGTCGGGGCGGTCTTGCCGCAAATCGTT
>CAJGCH010000194.1 GCA_904501845.1 uncultured Bacillaceae bacterium
CATGACCACCCTCATGCATGAATTGGAGAGGACAGGCGGGAGATATGCGCTTCAGGCCATTTGTGAAGGAGCCGGAATGGCGAATGCAACGATTATTGAACGCTTAACATAACATTTAAAGGAGGTCGGAAGATGAAAATCAATGAAGTTACGGCAATCGTGACTGGCGGGGCATCCGGTTTAGGGAAGGCGACTGTTGAATTGATTGTAAATGATGGCGGGAAAGCGGTCATCATCGATCAAAATGAAGAGAAGGGGCATGCCCTGGCAGAAAAGCTCGGCCATAACCAAGTGTTGTTCAAAAAAGCGGATGTCACTAGTGAAGAGGAAATCACCCAAGCCATAGCTGAGGGCATCAAGCAATTTGGCTCTCTGAATACGGTCATTAATTGTGCGGGAATTGGGGTAGGTGAAAAGGTCGTATCAAAGGATAAGGTTCATGACCTTGGCCGCTTTAAGAAGGTCATTGAGGTAAATTTGATTGGCACATTCAATGTCATTCGTCTTGCCGCAGAACAAATGGTGCGAAATGACCCGAATGAAGAAGGGGAGCGCGGCGTTATCATTAACACAGCATCTGTCGCGGCATTTGAGGGTCAAATGGGGCAAGCTGCCTATAGTGCGTCGAAAGGGGGCATCGTCGGGATGACCCTGCCACTCGCCCGTGACCTGGCACGGAGCGGTGTGCGCGTTATGACCGTGGCCCCTGGGCTCATTGACACCCCATTATTCGGCGGACTCCCGGAACAGGCACGAAAGGCGCTCGGTGCGATGGTTCCATTTCCGCCTAGACTAGGCTATCCCGAGGAGTACGCTATGCTAGCCAAAAGCATTATTGAAAATCCAATGCTAAACGGGGAAACCATCCGCTTGGACGGTGCCATCCGGATGCAGCCGAAATAAGGAGGAAAGACATGTATACAGTGATTGAGGTCGAAAGATTGGATAATGTTGCCATTGTCACGATTGATAACCCGCCGATGAATGTGTTGAGCCATCAGGTTGCGGAGGAATTATGCGCGGCATTCGCTGAACTCGAGCGTTCGGACGATGTTGTATCCGTCATACTAACAGGCAAGGGCGAAAGAGCATTCATGGCAGGGGCTGATATTAAGGAATTTCCGGAAATGATGGAAGGGGACCAGCGTAATCAGCGAAGCAAGAAGGGGGAAGTTTTCCATGTCATTCACGCTTTCCCGAAACCAACGATAGCTTATTTAAATGGTCATGCGCTTGGAGGCGGGCTAGAGCTGGCACTTGCCTGTGATATCCGTATTTCCTCTAAAGAGACCCAGCTCGGCTTGCCTGAAGTGAAGCTTGGATTGTTTCCGGGAGGAGGCGGCACCCAACGGCTTCCTCGCCTGATCGGGGAAGCAAAGGCGAAGGAGCTGATGTTCACCGGAAATTCTCTCACGGCAGAGGAGGCGCTCCATTTAGGCATCATCAATAAAATTGCTGAGAACGGAATCGAGGACGCCAAAAAGCTGGCAGCCAAAATCGGCCGGCACTCCTTACAAGCGTTGAGGAGGATTAAAGAGGCGGTAAATGTTGGAGGGGAAAAACCGTTAAATGAAGGCTTGGCGCTTGAAGCAAAACTATTCAAGGAAGTATTTGAGACAGAGGACGTGAAGGAAGGAATCCAGGCTTTTATCGAGAAACGCCATCCGGTTTTTAGTCATCGATGACAGAAGAAAAAGATGGGCAATCCTCCATTAGAATTGCCCATCCTGTTTTGTGTAAACTAGGCTTCAGCCTGCTACAGTCAATCCAACCATTAATCCATTTGTCAGGCCATGAATAATGATAGGCGGCCAGATAGAGTTGGTTCGTTCATAGGCCCATGCGAAAATGAGTCCGCTCAAAAAATTAACAGGCATCACATTATACGTTGGAATGTGAACGATTGTAAAAATGAAGGAACTAAGAATGAGAGCCCAACCCATACCTAAACGTATGCGCAGCCAGCGATAGAGAAAGCCTCGATAGAAGATTTCCTCATAAATCGGAGAGATGATAGCAGCAGAAACAAAGGCGACCAAGACAGTATGAATGGTTATATTTTTTTGGATGGCATCCGTTTTGCTATTCTCATATGTGTTTCCAATCAAGCTAGTGAGGGTCATCACGATGACTGCCCCTATAATTAAGAGTATGGAAAGTCCAATAATCAACTTCCAGTCCTTTTTGGCAAATGGCCGGATTCCTACCTCACGCCAAGAAAGTTTTGCTGGACGAAGAGCAACGAAATAGACACCTAGTAGTAGAACAATCGCCATCATCAGTCCTGCTAGCGTTCCTGAATATAGCTCATCACTAAACCAGTGTGAATAGACCGGCTTAATGAAAAACTTTATGCCTCCTATAACAACCGCGAATTCAATAAACATCAGCCATATAAATTCCTTCCAACCCCATTTGTCGCTCTCTTTCCAATTCATATCGCATCCTCATTCCCTTTTTATGGTATATACTAACTGTAAAAGATGACGTAACGTCACATGCAAGGAATAAATGAAGGAGGAGTGAAATGGATCGCTGGACAACCGGACAAGTAGCCAAACAAAGGGATATCTCCGTTCGTACACTTCGTTATTACGACCAGATAAATCTCCTCACGCCGAGCTTCAAAGATGAACATGGACGCAGGCATTATTCAGAGGATGACCTCTTTAAATTGGAGAAAATCCTCATTCTTAAATCCCTGTCCATGCCGCTTAAGGATATTCAATATGTATTAGATAAAATATCCTATAAACAAATACTGATCACTCATCATAATCACTTACAGGAAGAACTCACAAAGCTTCAAACAAATATTTCTCATACTGCATCATTGATCAATATGCTGGATATGGAAGAATCTCTATCCTGGGAGGAGGTATCCCGATTGGTTCATAGACCGCCAGGACACTCTAGGCAATGGATTGACTATTTTAAGGAGGATGAAAAACAATTCTTGCAAACTGTTATTCCTAGACTTGAAGGAATGGACCGGGTAACACAAGAGTATGTTTCCTTACTTAAGAGGGTGGAGTGGTGCATAAAAAATAAAGTATTGCCTGAATCAAGGGAAGGCCAGTTGATTGCTTCCGTGTTATTACAATTATCAAATGATACGTTTAAGGGAGATAGCGGTTTAATGGATAGATTTTGGGAGGTTCGGAGAAAACCATCTGAAGAGACCGGGCTATATCCAATATCAGAAGAAGTGCTAGACTTTATAGAACGATCCATTTCATATGCAGCAATCGAATGATAATCGGCGATGAGAGGAGTTCCATTATAAAATGGAGCTCCTTTTTATTTATTCCATTTAATCTTGGCTCTCTATCAAAAAAGGCAGGCAAGAGCAGAAAGGTATTTCTTAGATTTAGCAACCATGAACTTTATATAGTCAAAAAATTAAAAAAGTTCGTGTATTCTCCGAGCAAATGTTCTAGAATTATAAAATATTGGAGGGGATTGGCAATGAAGTTAGCAAGGGAAATAATCGGGCATTTTAAGCCCTATTGGATCAGTGTGGTCCTGGCAGTTGTATTCGCGCTCATAGGCGGAGCGTTTACCATCCTGCCGCCTATATTAACAGGGAAGCTTGTGGATGATATTCTCGGAAATGATTCTGTGCAATTATTGCCATGGATCATAGGCGGATTCATCTTTGCTTATGTGGGCAAAGTCGTGTTTGAGAGTCTTCAGGAGTATGTCCAAATAAAGGTCGGGCTCGACGTCATCACAGATATGCAGCTGAGGGCGTTCAAGAAATTACATAAGGCACCAATGTCTTTTTTTCAGCACACACCAAGGGGAGACATGCTTTACAGACTAACCCATGATGTAGAGTCCATACAAAATCTAAACAATACGGTCGTGCCGCGCTTTTTGCAGCAAGTTATTAGCGCGGTGGCGGCTTTTACGGCCGTGATTGTTCTGTTCTGGCCAACGGCGGTTGTTATGCTCGTTGTCTTTATTATTTATTTATATCCGTCATTTAAGTTAGGAACAACCGTCAGGAAAATGAGTGCCACTCAGCGTGATATGAGTTCAGATATGTATCACCATATGCAGGAGAGTATTGAATCATCGCGCCTTGTAAGGACCTTTCAGCTCCAAGAGAAAGAGATTGAGACGCAACGTTCAAAGCTCGGGAAATGGATGGCATTTTCAATCAAGGCAGCTCTGATCAGCAAGGTGAACTGGCGTCTTGGCAACATGTTTAATATTGCGACGCCTGGAGTAGTCATGTTAATTGGCGGTTTTGCGGTTTGGAGAGGGGATATTACGGTCGGAGTACTCGTTTCCTGCCTTGGGTTTATCCCAACGATGTTTCAGCCAATCCGTTCCTTGGCAGAGAATGCCTTGACGATTCAGCAGGCAATCCCCGCATTGCAACGAATCTATGAGTATTTTGATCTGCCGCAGGAGCATGAGGAAGGCTTGCCAGATATGGATAAAATCAAAGGCAGATTGGAGATGAATCATGTCACCTTCCAATATCCCGGGACAGATGTATTGGTGCTGCATGATATTAGTTTTGAGATAGAGCCGGGCAAGCATATCGGGATTGTCGGCTCAAGCGGCGGGGGCAAGAGTACGATTGTTCAGCTTTTGCTTGGTTTGTATGACCCTGACCAAGGGGAGGTTCTGATTGACGGGAAGAAGCTCTCTGACTATAATCGCAACTCCTTCAGAAGCCAAGTCGGTGTCGTGAGCCAGGAGACATTCCTTTTGAATGGGACCTTAAAAGAGAATCTGCTCTATGGCAAGAAGGATGCGACGGAGACAGAGTTTATGCATGCGGTGGAGGCGGCTGGCTTAACGGAATTCATTCATTCTTTGCCGGATGGGTATGACACGATCATTGGGGAGAGGGGACTTAAGCTTTCCGGCGGTCAGCGGCAGCGCGTTGCACTTGCTAGGGCAATCCTGCGCCATCCGGCCTTGATGATTTTTGATGAGGCGACATCCTCCTTGGATGGGGAAACAGAAGAAAAAGTGCAGGGAGCGCTTGAGCGCCTCATTCCAGGCAGGACGACGATTACGATTGCCCATAGGCTCATTACGGTAAGGGACGCCCATGAGATTCTCTTTTTGGAGCGAGGTGTGATTATGGAAAGAGGCACCCATGAGCAATTGCTCTCCTTGAAAGGCCGTTATTATGAGTTGTATATGTCTCAATATAAAGAACTTGAGAAAGGGAGAGCAGGATGAACACACAACAATTAGAAGGGAAAAATAAGGACGGAAGGCGCGTCCTCGCATTTCTAAAGCCATTTTGGAAATGGGTTCTCGGAGATTCAATTGTCATCGCCATTGCCCAAGTGTGCGCCTCCATCATTCCAGCATTCGCCTTGAGCTGGCTGGTCGATCATATTCTCCCAGGCCAATCGTCTAATTTGCTTTGGGGATTGATGTGGCTGCTGATCTTTGTTGCTGTTTTTGACTTAGGAATGATGGTTATAGATGAATATTTTTGTCATTATATCGCAAAATCCGTCACGAACAGGCAGAAGCTTAAGCTTTTTACCCATATTCAATATTTGCCGTTCTCCTTTTTCCAAAACGCGAAGTCTGGCGAGCTGTTAGCTCGTACCTCAGACGACCCGGATACGCTCCATAATTTCCTTGCATGGGAAGGATCCACTCTGATGGCGGCGGTTCAAGGGGTGATCCTCTATAATATTGTTCTTTTATTTATCCATCCATATTTGATGATTGCGAGTGTAGTACTCGGCATCATTTTCTACACGGCCTCCAATTATGTGGGGAAAAGAACGAGATTAGCCTCTAAGCAGGCGCGGGATGAGGCATCAAAATATTTGGAGCGGCTGCGGGAATCTGTGACAGGGATTCATCTTTCAAGGGTGCTGGGCGTCTCAGATGCTGAGGTAGAAAGCATCATTGGCATCAGGCAAGCTTTTGTGAAGCATTCGGTGCGTGAATTGAAGGCCC
>CAJGCH010000195.1 GCA_904501845.1 uncultured Bacillaceae bacterium
TGACCTCATGGCTGCAGGATCCATGACAGCAGCAAAGGAAGCAGGAAAAGTAAGACTAGAAGGAAAAGAATACGAAGTAAAAGACGGAGACATCATCCACTTCCGCTTCAATGTATAAAAATAAAACGAAAAGAGCCAATCGGGTATGATTGGCTCTTTTTTAATGTAATCACCCTTTTTAAGGTAACATTCCTATTGGATAAAGAAAGCAAGGAAAGCTTTACCCACGACGAACGAGTTGGATGGTTACCCTCAATGAAACTGGAAACGAACCCTTTCCGCTGTGAAAAGTCAAAAATGGAGTCCCATTCTATATGACAGAATCAATCACAGCAAAAATACACTGATAACTTATGCGAATTTAATTATGTAAACGGATCACATTCCTACGTAAAAATAGCCTATAAATGATTGGATATTAAGCAGTGCAGGTACGTACAAATACACTTACTATGTTAGAGGAGAGCTTAAACGTCACGGCACACAAGATAATTAAGCAATACATAATAAAGAGCATTCTCCTATTTTCAACAGAACGGGCGACACTCCTATGGGATAAGTAAGCAAGCAGAGACAGTTCAGCCAAAGGCGAACAGGCTCGGCGCTTACCCCATGGAAAGGGAGTCTGTTCTGTTGAAAATAGCTTCATAAAACGTACTAAGTTTTCATGAACTCCTCTACAAATCGAATGTATGAAATTGTTTAGATTAAAACAGAGTGGAGCGTGACTATTTTAAATTTAAATTAAGTTAGCATAAGTGTAAAAGATTGTTCAATCTCTAAAGAGCACGAGCTAGCCAAGGCAATTCATATGAAGAGGGAACCACCTGTTTTCTGGTGAATGGGCGACACTCCTGCAGGATAAGGAAGAGTGCTGAGACCATTCTGCCAAAGGCGAAGGGGCTCAGCACTTCCCCTGCGGAAAGGGAGTCCATTCACCAGAAAACAGCTTATAAAACCATATCAAATTTCGAATGATTGCTCCTCAATATTGCAATTAAATCTCCGTTATAGTATAATTTATTCTTGTGAGTAATTATCGTTAATTGCTCCTTGCCCATTGGGCCGTTTAGACCAAAAGGAGGTGACAGTGATGACAAAATACGAAGTTATGTATATCATCCGTCCAAACATTGAGGAAGATAGCAAAAAAGCGCTAGTTGAGCGTTTTAACAACATCTTAGCTGACAAAGGTGCTGAAGTTCTTGAAACAAAAGAATGGGGCAAACGCCGTCTAGCTTACGAGATCAATGATTTCCGTGATGGATACTACATGATCAACAAAATCCAAGCTGAAAATGCTGACGCTGTTCAAGAATTTGACCGTCTTGCTAAAATCAGCGAAGATATCATCCGTCATATCGTAGTTAAAGAAGAAGCATAATTTTATTGGATTTTACGTGTCCCATGCGGGACAGTTTTCTAATAACAGGAGTTGATTCTGATGATAAACCGTGTCATTTTGGTAGGTCGTTTAACGAAGGATCCTGATCTCCGCTATACTCCAAATGGTGTGCCGGTTGCTACTTTCACGCTAGCGGTTAACCGTACATTTTCCAATCAACAAGGTGAACGGGAAACGGATTTCATTAACTGTGTTGTTTGGCGCCGCCAAGCAGAAAATGCAGCTAATTATCTGAAGAAGGGTAATCTTGCTGGGGTTGATGGACGCATTCAAACGCGTAACTATGAAGGCCAAGACGGAAAACGTGTATACGTAACCGAAGTACTGGCAGAAAGCGTGCAATTCCTTGAGCCAAAAGGCTCCTCATCAGGTGAGAGAATGGGCGGAAACCAATATGGAGGCAATGACAATCCATTTGGTCAGGGGAATCGCAGCCAAAACCAGAATCAACGGAAGGATAGCAGCTATACGAAAATCGATGATGATCCATTCAGCAATGATGGACAAACCATTGATATTTCCGATGATGACCTTCCATTCTAAAATGAACATAAACGTAATATGAAATATAAAATTTATCTCAAAGGAGTGAATCAAATGGCAGGCGGACGCAGAGGCGGACGTGCTAAACGCCGTAAAGTTTGTTATTTCACATCAAACGGCATTACGCACATCGATTACAAAGACGTAGATCTTCTTAAAAAGTTTATCTCTGAACGCGGAAAAATTCTTCCACGTCGTGTAACTGGAACTAGCGCTAAGTACCAACGTAAATTGACTATCGCAATTAAACGTGCTCGTACTATGGCTCTTCTTCCATTCGTTGCAGAAGATAAATAAGAATGGTAAAAACACAGCGGGTTAACCTGCTGTGTTTTTTTATATGTGTGGAAGAAGAATTAAAGCTGAACTTGACTCTCCCCGTTAAAGCTCACACGCAGGACAGATTGCGATAGGCGGAAAAGTAAACTTCCGCTTTATAAATTGAAAATCAGGAAAGAATAAGTAGAAATCCTGCCTATCATAATAGGCGTTATTACTGCTAATTCACTTTATTTATACTAAAATGGTAAGTAGCGGTGGATCATGGCGTGAGAATTATTACCATGTTGGTCATGGTGCTATACAATCAAGTATAATAGAGGTAATACATAATTGACCCAAATTAATTAGGAGCTGAAATCATGCCATCTTATTTGAAAAAGCAAGCGGTCCGCTATCCGATATACGCTTTAGTAAGCGTCAGCGTGATCATCGTTGGTATACTTGCTTATTATAATTGGATTTTTGCATTATTGGCTTCTTTGCTCTTTGTCACCTTTTTCTTTCTGATCATGCTGATTGTGAATGCGGTCCGCAAAGAAACGGAGGTTTACATCTCCACACTTTCTTACCGCTTGAAGAGGGTTGGGGAGGAAGCGCTTTTAGAAATGCCGGTCGGTATCTTATTGTTTAATGATGAGTTTGTCATTGAATGGGCCAATCCCTTTATGACGAAAAGCCTTCAAGAGGATAGCCTGGTCGGTAAACATATTGAAGAAGTGGCAAACGGAGACACATTGCTTCCCTTTCTCCGGCGGCAGGAAGGTGAAACAAGCCTGACATTTTATGACCGGAAATATCGCGTGGTTCATAAGCCTGACGAAAGGCTGCTTTACTTCTTTGATGTCACAGAACAGATTGAGATTGAGAAGCTGTATGAAGAGGAACAGACCGTAATCGGAATTATTTTCTTAGATAATTATGATGATGTGACACAAGGAATGGACGACCAGCGGAAAAGTGGCTTAAACAGTTTTGTCACTTCCCTATTGAATAATTGGGCCAAGGAGTATGGCGTATTTTTGAAGCGGGTTTCTTCCGACAAATTCATCGCCATATTAAATGAGAACATTCTTGCCGAACTCGAGAAGACGAAGTTTGCCATTCTTGATGATGTGAGGGAAACAACAGCCAAGCAAAATGTACCGCTCACGCTTAGTATTGGAATTGGCAGCGGGATTCCGTCATTGCCTGACCTTGGCGTGGTTGCCCAATCAAGCCTTGACCTTGCGCTAGGCAGAGGCGGTGACCAGGCGGCCATCAAGCTGCCGAACGGGAAGGTCAAGTTCTATGGCGGCAAAACGAACCCGATGGAGAAGCGGACGCGTGTAAGGGCGAGGGTAATTTCGCATGCGCTTCGTGACTTGATTATGGATAGTGATAAGGTTATCATCATGGGACATAAATTCCCGGACATGGATGCGATTGGCTCTTCTCTTGGGGTGCTGAAGATTGCGCAGATGAATAACCGGGACGGCTATATTATTTTGGATCGAAATGAACTCGATTCCAGTGTGAAGAGGCTGCTTTGTGAGATCAAGCAGAATCCGGAGCTTGATGGGATGTTCATTTCCCCTGAAAATGGCGTTGAGCTCATTACAGAGAAGACGCTGCTTGTTGTCGTGGATACGCATAAGCCAAGTCTTGTCATTGATGAGAGAATCATCTCCCGGATGGAGAAGATTGTTGTCATTGACCATCATCGACGAGGAGAGGAATTTATCGATAACTCCCTGCTTGTTTATATGGAGCCGTACGCATCCTCAACGGCTGAGCTGGTGACAGAGCTGATTGAGTATCAGCCGAGCCGCGTGAAGCTCGGTATGCTCGAATCGACAGCTCTCTTGGCGGGTATTATTGTCGATACGAAATCATTCACATTCCGAACCGGCTCAAGGACCTTTGATGCGGCCTCCTTCCTAAGAGGGCATGGAGCTGATACCGTAATGGTTCAGAGGCTTTTAAAGGAGAGCGTGGACTCTTATTTGCTACGGGCAAAGCTTTTGAGCAATGTGTATTTTTACCGGGATGGCGTGGCCATCGCAAGCGGCGAGATATCCGGCTATGCCGATCAGGTCATGATTGCCCAGGCAGCCGATACATTGCTGTCAATGGAAGGGGTGTATGCCTCATTCGTGCTTGCGAAGAAGGCTGAAAATCAAATTGGCATTAGTGCAAGGTCACTTGGCGATGTCAATGTTCAAGTGATTATGGAACAGCTTGGGGGCGGAGGACATTTGACAAACGCTGCCACCCAGCTTGAGAACATATCGATACTGAAAGCAGAACAAATGCTGAAAGAAGCAATTGATGAGCAATTAGAAGGAGGTACCATTTCATGAGAGTCATTTTCTTGAAAGATGTAAAAGGTAAAGGTAAAAAAGGTGAAATAAAAAATGTGGCAGACGGTTATGCCCATAATTTCCTGTTAAAGCAAGGTCTTGCTGTGGAAGCTACAGGCGGAAATATGAAAACATTGGAGAATCAAAAGAATAAAGAAGCTCAGCTTGCACAGGAGGAGCTGGAGAATGCGAAGAAGCTGAAAGAAAGCTTGGAAAAGCTGACTGTTGAGCTTCAAGCGAAATCTGGAGACGGCGGACGAATCTTTGGCTCCATCACAAGCAAACAAATCGCCGATGCGATGCAAAAGCAACACAAGGTTAAGCTTGATAAGCGCAAAATCGACCTTGAAAATCCAATTAGATCATTAGGCTATACAAAAGTACCGGTTAAGCTTCATCATGAAGTGACTGCTACATTAAATGTCCACGTCAAGGAACAATAAACGACATTTTCCGGGAAATAAATTTAGGAAAAAAGTGATGATAGGCTGGATAGCTGATATCATCACTTTTTTTTAGTATGATAGATTTTAGTGGATAAATTAATAAATAATTACCTGTACCTATTCTCTTCATTTCCATATACAATAGAAGAACAAACAGTAAGAATGATAGAGATAACAGCCCAGGCACGAGCAGATGCCATAAGGGTCTTATTATATAAAGGGGGTTTGCCGAATGAATGAGCTCTTTACTGATTTGGTGCCGCCACAAAACGTGGAAGCCGAACAGGCTGTATTAGGAGCAATCTTTCTTGTGCCTTCCTCACTTATTCTAGCTTCGGAGATTCTTCTTCCGGAGGACTTTTATCGAAGCGCACACCAGAAGATTTTCCTCGTAATGCTTAAATTGAATGATACTGGTAAAGCGGTTGACTTAGTGACGGTAACAGAAGAGCTTAGTGCAACAAAGCAGCTTGAAGAAGTAGGCGGCGTGTCCTATTTAACAGAACTTGCTTCTTCCGTACCTACTGCGGCGAATATTGAATATTACGCTCGAATCGTGGAAGAAAAGTCGGTGCTGCGCCGTTTGATTAATACGGCAACAGGCATTGTTCAAGATGGCTATTCACGCGAGGATGAGGTTGAAAGTCTGCTTGGTGAGGCGGAAAAGAGCATCATGGAAGTCGCCTCCCGTAAAAATGCGGGTGCATTCCATAATATCAAGGATGTCTTGGTACGGACATATGATAATATTGAGCTTTTGCATAACCGTGTTGGCGATATTACTGGTATCCCGACCGGGTTTAATGATCTGGATAAGATGACAGCAGGATTCCAGCGCAACGACCTGATCATTGTTGCCGCTCGTCCTTCTGTTGGTAAGACAGCCTTTGCCTTAAATATTGCCCAAAACGTTGCAACTAAAACCGATGAGAA
>CAJGCH010000196.1 GCA_904501845.1 uncultured Bacillaceae bacterium
ATTAATTCTTTGGCGACATTCGAATTCTCCTTCAGAAATGTCGAAGCACTCTGCAGGTTACTCTCAGAACGGCTTGGCGAGAACAGCTCCCGATACGGATTTTCCTGCTCGGTCACCAAATCGCATAGTAGCTGTGAGGCAATTGCGCCATTTGACATCCCCCATTTGGCAAAACCGGTTGCAAGGAAGATATTTTCCTTTGAAGAAGAATATTGCCCAATGTATGGGAGCTTATCCAGCGTAACCAAATCCTGTGCAGACCATCGATAAGGAAAGTCTTCCACGGCGAAATGATCATTCGTAAAGCTTTCCAAGGCAGTGAAATAGGATTCCTCATCATCAGACTGGCCTGTTTTATGACTTTCGCCGCCAATGAGCAGCAGCTTCCTTCCGTCATACTCTGTGTAGCGAAGTGAGCGGGTCGGTTTATCAGCGCTGATATACATGCCATCTGGGATTTCCCCGTCAATGGTTGCTGCGACAATGTAGGAGCGCATTGGGTGAAGCCTGGAGAAATATAAGCCCTTCATATCATAAAAGGGATAATGAGTGGCTATGATGATTTTCTTTCCGCGTATTTGATGGCCGTTCTCTAGAACCGCCTGAAGGCCGTTTTCATCCTCTTTAATATCCTTGACGACTGATTGCTCATAAATGACTCCGCCCATTTGTTCAAAGGAAACTAACAGATTGCTTAATAGCTTGAGCGGATGGAACTGGGCTTGCCCATTCATGGAGACCGCTGATTTGATTGGGAAAGGGAGCGGTAACTCAGTGAGGAGCTCTCCATCAATGCCGAGCTGCTCGTATGCCTTATATTCCGCTCGGATTTTTTTGTCATACTCATCTGTTACAGCGTATGTGTATGCCGGCTGCTCAGAGAAGTCACAATCGATATTTTCATCCATAATGATTTGTCTTAAATAATTGAGGCCATCCATATTCGCTTCATAGTAAAGCTTTGCAGATTCTTCGCCAAATTGCCGAATAAGCTCATCATAGAAAAGACCATGCTGTGCCGTGATTTTAGCGGTCGTATGGCCTGTTGTTCCATAAAGAATTCGATCTGCTTCCAGCAGGATGACTTTCCTGCCTCTTTTGGCGAGTTCGTAAGCGGAAAGGATGCCAACGATACCCGCGCCAATAACGACGATTTCTGTTTCGTCATCCTTGACGGCCTGCGGGTAAGTGGGGGCTTCCTTGCGGTCAATGTATTCTGTCCAATAAGATTTTGATTCAGATGGGATTTTTGTCATCATGCACCTCCGGGTTTTCCAATATAGTTTATACATACCCATGATTTTCTAAAACAAGCAGAAAGAATGAACAACTTTTCGAGAATTAAAAATCAATCATAAGCCGTTAAACTCATTTAATAATTGGTAATTAATGGTACAATGGAGGTGTTGAATACAAATCCAGGAGAGATGCTGATGGTCGGAAAAATTTGTGTTGCCCTCATCGTCTTATTTGCCATCTATTCTTGCGTCATCGCAATCATAAAGCCAAGTCACTTTGATTTGAATTTAAAGAAGCACAGGAGAGTACTTTACACAATCTTTATCGCCACTACAGGCGGAGGAGTCGTGTTTGGAGGTCTTGAACTTGAGGAATGGCCGTATGTCGTAAGCTTGGCATCGATTGTCGTCTTTACTGATCTCGCTGTTCTTTTGACACCGAGTATCCTGCGGATTTGGCAGGCTGAATTTCTTAACGGCTCCGAGCTGCTTGAAGAGACCTTAAAAGAGAATGAGCAGCTGATCAGGGACACGATGGCAAAGGTTAGCTTTATGTCCTACCTGATCCAGGATGCGATTTATTATTTTGAGAAGAAACCGATTCCGGAGACGGATAAGGAGTATATGGAAGAGCTTGATCAGTACCTTCAGCAATATGGATACCGCTTTGGTCTAAAAATGGATGTCCGGCAATATGCTGTTTATCAGGATACGGACCTTGATATTTCCGTACAAGAGAGGATTCGCCATGAGCTGCTGGTTTTAAAGGATATTCATAATATAGCGATGGAGGAATCAAGGGTTGAAGAGTACATTGCCTCTATTTATAACAGTGAAATCATTATGATTGAGGAGGATGAGACGTTTATCGTCCCTGTTCAGCTTCCTGAGTATCATTTCATTGTCGTAATCAAGAAAGGGAAGGGAATTCCCATCGAAATAGACGGAATCCATGCGGCAAATTTGGTGCATATATATGATTCATTTATGTAAAATGATGGTATAATAATAGGAAGATGAAATGGCTAGGGGGATAAGAATGAAGCAAAGACGAAGAGACCGGATGAATATGGGTACGATGAATCAGTCGGACATTATCGCAAATGGGTCTTCAATTGGCGTAAAGCGGACACATCTCTCCAATATGTCAATGAGCAAACAGACAAAAAGATTACAAGAGCTGAATAAAAAGGCTTTGGCCTATCTTCATTCAGTGAAATAAATAGGGCTTTAAAGAGGGACGGAATTCTTTTCCGTCCTTTTTTTATTCCTTCACTGTCTCCTTAAGGCGAGCTGTTTGTTGGGTATTTTCACTAAATCATGCATACCCTATAAAAAAACAGCAAGAGAATGGAGCACGAGGGATACGTGGAAACAAGAAAAATAAAGGATAAACGGAAGAAAAAGCTATATACGACATTAGCGTGCAATCCAAAGATGCTGAAAAAGAATAAAGAGGCCATCAAATGGCTGAAAACCATCCGCGGACGGCTAGGCTAGCCATCTTGAATTTGTATCTATGAGAAAAAGGACTTTAGAATCATTCTGAAGTCCTCTTTCATTTGATTTAAGGCCAAGGCAATAAATAAAAGAAGATGCAAAAGAAGTGACAGGCACTTCCGGCCAAAACAAATAGATGCCAGATTGCATGGTGGTGTTTGAATCCGCGCCAAACATAGAAGACGGAACCGGCAGTATAGAGGATTCCGCCTGTAACCAGCAGGACAATTCCATTTGGCGCGAGGTACGTTGATAATGGACCCCAAGCAAACACAATCATCCAGCCCATGATTATATATAGGATTGTGGAGAAAAGCATGTATTTCTTCACGAAGAAGGATTTAAATACGGTGCCGCCTATAGCAATTCCCCAGATGATTCCGAAGATGGTCCATCTTGTCCATCCATCAAGAGCGATGAATAAGAAGGGTGTATACGTACCAGCAATAAAGAAATAGATGGAGGTATGGTCGAAAATTTGAAATAAATCTTTGAGTTTACCTTCAGGCAAACTATGGACAAGCGTTGAACAAAGATACATTAGCAGCATGGTGCTGCCGAAGATGGTGAAGCTGACCACATGCCAAGCTGTACCATATTGTGCAGAGCAGACGATTAACAGCACGAGAGCGGCAATGCTTAACAAGGCTCCTAAGCCGTGTGTGAGAGCATTAACGATTTCTTCGCTTTTCGTATAGACATGGGTTTCTTTCATTGTACGTTCCTTCTTTCCGAAAAGATGTTCAAAAACTAGGGATATCTATAGTTTGTTATCATTTGGTGATGATATGTAGTTTTCATTACTATATACTAAAGTATAAGGGATAACTCATGAACGGTCAAGATAAATGACAGCAAAAAAGAAGAGGTGGCTCGCCATTTACCGATGGCGGCCTTCTCTTCTTTTAGTAGGTTGAATCCTTACTTCAGCATCGTTTGAATCAAGACGGGATCATGGTCGCTTGCACGTCCGTGCTCTTCCATAAAGGCCGCATTAATATGAACGATGTCCACAGCTGTTCGAAGGGAAAGGTTTTTCGAAACGAGGATGTGGTCAAGCACTTGTAAATTCCCTTGGTATGCATAGGTGTACCGGTCAATGGAAGGAACAAGGTCAATCATGTTTGTCATTTCCTTGCCTTTTAGGGTCGTAAGTGTCTTTGTGAATTCAAAGTCATTCAAATCTCCAAGTGCGATTATATTCGCCTGTTTATCCTTAGACTGGATATCCTTCACGAACCGGTTGACAATGCCCGCGATCTGTATACGCTGCTCTTCGCTCGGTAAGACAGCTGGCTGTGTTCTGCCAAATAACGGCAGGTCGCCTCCCTTGGAATTGAAATGATTAGCGATGACAATCACATCATCACCATTAAAAGTGAATTGAGCGGCCAGCGGTTTGCGGCTGCTGTCAAGAGCTTCATTTTCAGGGTCGATTCGGCCAGGGTTCAAGGTTAATTTGCCATTCTCATAACCCACAGCCTCATTTGCGGTTCCTTTTGGCGCGTCGACAAGGGAGACACGCTCTGGATTATAGAGGAAGCCGACACGAATATTGGCTCCAGGTGCTCCGCCGTCTTCATTATTGTTTGGAGCAATATCGGTATACGCATAGGCAGGTCCGCCGAGTTCCCTGATCTTTTCAATCAGTACCTGATAGCTTTCGCTTGCATCGGTGTTCCCGCTATTCGACGCTCCGTCATTGTCCTGAACCTCTGTCAGCCCGATGATATCCGGCTGATTTAAGTTCTCGGCTATTGCCTTAGCGAGCTTTGTTGTTTTCTCCGGGCTGACGCTTGGGGAGAAGTTCTCGACGTTATAAGAGGCGACTGTCAGTTTCTTTGCATGTTCTTTGAATTTGGTCTTCTCTTGCTTGAGGCTGCCTTCCTTTAGTTCAGGCAAGCTCGCTCGGTCTGAAAAGATTCGGTAATTGCTGAAACCGTAGCTGACGACCCCAGTGATGTCTCCGTTAAAGGAATCGCCGGTCTTAGCTATAAAGGAGGAATCATTAATATCAATGATTAATCGTTCCGGATTATAGTCATTTGCCGAAATTCTTAGCCCTTTAGCTAGCGTGTTGACAAGCGTGTATTTTGAGACGACATATAATTCGCCATAATCCTGCGGAGCGATTACCTTGGGATCTGCAACCTTTACGCGCATGCCTTCCAGGCTTTCATAATAATCAATGCCGTCCTGCCAAGGATCGAAGGCTTTAAATTGGTCGTTATCAATAATCTTTGTCGGCTGTCCTCTAAGGGGGCTGATTTCAATCGGCTTGGGCAGGGCTTGTCCAGTGGCTGTAACGGTTATGGTTGAGGCATTGATTTCTGTCACAGGAAGGTCAGTCTCTAATTTCTCTGAATATCCTTCCAATACCCATTCCTTTACCTGTCCGCTTATATTGACGGCATCACCAGGGGACAGACCGTGGCTTCGTTTATATACGAGAATCCCTTCTGATGTTGATGGGTTTTTATCAGGGGTCAGTGACTGGATATAGAAATTATTCGTATCAGCCACATACGTCACAACACCCTCTATATCTGCTACATATTGATTCTCATAAGGAGAATAATGGGATGCACCTTGAATATCATGGATTTGCAAACCGCTTACAGCGATATAGTATGCAAAAGATATGACATCACTATCTTTCAATCCATTGGCAATCACAACGGCTTTAATTGTTGTGTCCTGAGTAATCTCGATAGGCTCCGTGTAACGGGTGCTATTTTCGGTAGGAACAGAGCCATCGGTTGTATAATAAATCGCGCCGTTCTCTGTTTCTGTTGTCAGGCTGATTTGAGTTCCCGAAGTGACGGCTCCAGGAGAAACTGAACTAACAGGTGCAGCCGCTTTTGGTGTTGGATCTTCGCCATCGATCAACGAGATATCGGTTGGGCTTTTTAATCCAGGGACAGTGAAATAAGATTCAAGGCTTCCGGTAACTTGAACCTTGCTGCCGATGACATCCGGATTGGTTTGAAGGCCGAACTCAGCGCGAAAGCTTGCTGGAAGCTGAACAGGCAGCAGCTTCGCCTTATCCCGTTCATTTGGGGAATCAGCCAAGGCGATGTTATGGTCATTGCCAAAAGGGGCTTCAAAATCATAGCTGTTATTACCTG
>CAJGCH010000197.1 GCA_904501845.1 uncultured Bacillaceae bacterium
GACTGCCTTCTCTATCTCTTTCATCCAGAACTGGCTGCGCTCGGACAATATCAGGTGAATCAACGACAATTCTATGAATGGATTGGACAGGTAAATACATTTGCACAGGAAGTCCCTTGCTACAGTGCTGGGATAAGGGAGTTAAGGAAAGGAGAAAACCGCCTTTTTCTAACCACAGACGGGCTAGTCGAATGTCCAAACGAACCGTTTTCTCACGCTATCGATATCTATGAATCCTTCGGTGATAAGGGTGATAGTAAGAATGTATCATCCGTTCTGAAGACGATCCAAGATAATGGAGTGAGAGATAGTACGACGATGATTACTTGGACGACACATATTTTAAAGGAAGTGACCAGGCCTAGTAATTCCTGCTAACTTCCTGATTTTCTCTCCAATCTTTGATATGTGATTTCAGATGAAAACATAGATTTTTATAATAAAATAAGCTCTTTTGTCTATTTTGACTCTGTCGGGTCATAGATGCGATGATTTCATTGTGAAGTCATCGCATTTCTCCATTTACAGACGATACCCCTGAGAACTAAAATCACCCATTCTTCAACGGAGGAGCTAAAAAAAGACTGACCCCTTCAAGCCCGCTGGAACGGTGCTTTTGGAGGCAGTCTCATTAAATTTGTTTATTGTCTTGCTGCATCAATGATACGGCCTTCCACGCTCGGTGAGACGGTTTGGTCAGGGAAGGATTGAATGTAATCAGAGAAAATTTCCCAGTCGACGAAGCCTGGCTCACTTACACGGCCATCAGCGTATATGTCCGCGAAGACTCCATAGCCGTCACCACCCTTAGCGGTAAAGATATTCGTAGCTGCATAATAGGTTGAAGTGTCAGATAGGGCTGTATATTCGCCGTTTTGCAGGACTTCAACTGATTGGACGCGGGCGCCCGCCTGCTTTGAGCTGTCATAAGTAAAGCGCATGCCTGCTACTTGCAGGAATCCTCCGCTTGCGTTCGGTGCAGCGCTCACGCTATGTTCAAGGGCTGTTTTCAGCTCTGAGCCGGTAATTTCCATGATGGCAAGGGCATTGCTGAAAGGAAGAACCGTCATCACGTCAGCCAATGTGATTGGTCCAGCCTCTAAGGTTGTACGGACACCGCCGCCGTTTTGCAGGGCAATTACGGTATTTGGATTAATGGCTTTTGCCTTGGCTAGCATGCCGTCAGCAATCAAGTTGCCGAGATTTGTTTCACCTGTTCTAGCCGCAGGGTTGCCTCCGATTAGGTCCACGGTTGTCGACCCGACAACCTGATTTTTCTTGGCATCAACGACAGGCTTGTACTTGCCAAGAATTTGGGCGGCTTCTGGGTCATCCGCGAAGATAAAGGTGCCATCTTCGTTCTTTGCATCAATGCCGATCAGTTCACCGTCATAGGCGATGACCTTCCCCTTTTTGTCAAAGCTGACATCAAGCTCGCCTAGGAACTTGGAATATTCATTTGCTTGGACGAGAACTGTCGGTTCTTTGTATTTTTCGACCACGACAGGCTCAGAAAGCTCCGTATGGGAGTGGCCGCCGACAATGACGTCGATGCCTTCGACTTGGTTGGCAAGCTCGAGGTCATTGTCTCCGCCGCCGTCATTATAGCCGATATGGGTAAGGGCGATAATCTTATCGACGCCTTGCTTCTTGAATGCCTTTACAGAGGCTTTAGCTGAGGCGATATAGTCTTCAAATTTCACATCACCTGGGCTAGAGATGCTCGCCGTCTCGGCGGTCGTTAAGCCGAAGATGCCGACTTTTTCCCCGTTGATGTTTTTGATGATGCCATTATAGATTTTGCCGTCTTTCGCTTTTTTCGTATATGTGTTGAACTCTAAGTCTTTCATGAGTGCATCCTCGCTGAAATCAACATTCGCGCTCACGAATGGGAAATCGGCATTTTGCACGAATGGAAGCAATGCTTCACTACCAAGGTCGAATTCATGGTTGCCGAAAGTCATCGCGTCGAATCCGGCGAGGTTCATCAGTTCTAGGTCTGCAAGACCCTTGAATTCATTGAAATAAAGAGTGCCGGAGAATACATCACCCGCATGGAGCAGAAGATTGTTTGTATTTCCTTTGCGGTGCTCATAGATTGCGCTGATTTGCCGTGGTGTGTTTTCGATATTGGCGTGTGTGTCATTTACATGAAGAACACGTAATTGATAGTCAGGAGATTTAATGGCTAATTGAAGCATCGTAATGAATTCGGATAAGGTAACCTTTTGGCTGTAGCCAAATTCTGTTTCAGAGATTCCGTCCGCAATCCCATACAGGACAACAGAACCAATCAATTCTTCGTATTTCGCTGGTACATCGGTGAAATCTGTCTCTGTGCTTCCTTTCAAATTGAAAGCCTTGGCGATCCAGACAGCGAATTCACCGCGTGTTAACGCAACCTTGCTGCCAAACGTCTTCCCGTTCTTTTCTAGGATGCCGGCATGAACCAAGCTGTTCACGGCTTTTTCAGATGCTTTTGGTACATCCTTAAATCCGGCTTTTGGAACCTTTTTGTTATCGATTTTTAGGGCTTTTGCCATCAAGCTAGCTGCATCAGCCCGGCTGATGGAAGTTTGTTTCTTGACGCTTTTTTGTGAAACGCCCAGTTCCTGAATGAAACGAGCATCACTTTGGACGGTTGTGCTTGCGCCTGCAGCAGGCACGATTAATGTTCCGCCAAGAGCTGCAATCATCGTGACGATGGCTAACATACGATAGAATTTCAATCGAAATCTCATATACCGCTCCCCTTTGATTCAATATGACCATATCAATGGCCTCAAGTTTGATTATAAATAGTTTTAGAGAGATTCGACATTAATTTTAGGGAAAATAAGGAAAAAGGCCTAGTTCATTTATTCTCTATTCGACATAGTATTTCTTATTTCAGATATATCTATGTTCTCTTACTAATTCATTGTTTTTGGGCCAATAACTCGAGGGCACTATGGTAATGAGGCTCCCCGTGGCTCAGATCCATTGCGTATGAATGAGCTGTCTTAATGGTTGTGTATGTAGGGAATAATCCTTCAAATTCATCTTTCGTAAAGTAATGAAGGAACATATTATTCGTTGAATCAAAAAATGAGTTTCTGCCTAATCGCTTATATTTGTCGATTGCCTTCTTCCGGCTGGGTTCATTTATATCAAATGCATTCACATAGACCAAGCCATCCTTGACCAATCCTTTTTTAACTTTATCAATAATCAGAGCAATCTCTTCTTCAGGAAAAAAGGTAAGAACATTAGATAAGATAATCAGAGAATAATGATGCGGCTGGATATCGAAAGTGGTGATATCATCCACTTTAGCCTCAATATTCAGTTGAAGTTTTTCGGAAATGGCTAAGCATCGTTTTATTGCTGTTTCTGATAGGTCAATGCCTTCGACCGCAAATCCTTTTTGAGCAAAAAAGAAGGCGTTTCTTCCTTCCCCAATACCGATATCTAACACCTTACCCTCAGCCGGAACCAGCTCTGCATACTGAGTTAATGTGCTATTGGGCTTCATTCCCCATAATAATTCGCTGTTTTTGTATTCATCTTCCCAATTTTTCATCTGCCGCTTCCTTTCTTTCAACAATCTGTCAACGATTCATTTTACCATTTAATTCCGAATATTAGAGGCTAAGTATTTTGCATGTTTCCTTTATCACCTATCAGGGAATGGAATACTATTTGTGGATAATACAACATTTTTTCCTAAGAATGATAACAATTGAGAGAGGTATTGCAGATGGAAGGAATCTTATATGCACTATTGCCCGCGCTCGCGTGGGGAAGCTTGGTGCTTGTCAGCGAAAAACTCGGAGGTGACCCAAAATCCCAGACATTAGGGATTACAACGGGTTCGCTCTTATTCGGTCTTGTCATGTATTTCATCCAGCAGCCAGAGATGAGCATGACAGTATGGATTGTCGGGATGATCTCCGGAGCGGGCTGGGCTGTCGGACAGCTCAATCAATTCAATAGCGTACAGAATATGGGTGTATCGAAGACGGTGCCGATTTCTACCGGTCTTCAATTACTTGGGACAACCTTCTTCGGGGTTGTCATTTTTAAGGAATGGTCAGGCACAATGACCATTATTCTAGGCCTTTTGGCGATTGCCGCCATCATCGCCGGCATCATCCTGACGGGTGTCGGACAAGGGAAGGATTCAGAAGAAGGCAGCAAGAAAAAAGGGGCCATGTTCCTCGGAATATCGACGGTTGGATTTGTTCTCTATGTGGTCATTGTCCGCTGGTATGACCTTGATGGATGGGCAGCTATCCTGCCCCAAGGGGTCGGCATGTTCATTGCCACGCTCCTGCTCTCCATTAAGGATAATCCGTTCAATAAGTATATGGTCCGCAATGTGCTGGCCGGAATTATGTGGGCAATCGGGAATATCGGTCTTTTGCTTGCCAACCCGCTAGTCGGTGTCGCGATTGGTTTCTCTTTCTCGCAAATGGGGATTGTCATCTCCACATTGGGAGGCATCTTCCTTCTTGGCGAGAAGAAATCGAAGAAGCAGCTTACGTTTATCATCATCGGGTGTGCGCTCGTCATTGCTGGAGGAGTGCTGCTCGGATTCACGAAAGAATAAGAAAGGAGGATTAGAGAGTGTATGATAGTTTAAAAGATAAAGTTGTCTTGATCACGGGTGCCGCATCAGGTATTGGGAGAGGAATGGCTGAGCGGTTTGGGAAAGAACAAGCCAAGGTTGTCATCAATTATCATTCAGATAAGCATGACTACAACGAGATTATTGACACGATAAAATCCTATGGCGGGGATGCCGCGGCCGTTCAAGGTGATGTCTCGAACGAAGAGGATGTTAAAAAAATGATTGATTATGCAGTCGAGACATTCGGTAGCCTGGACGTCATGATCAATAATGCCGGGATGGAAAATCAAGTGGAATCTCATAAATTATCCTTGGAGGATTGGCAGAAGGTCATCGATATTAATCTGACAGGCGCTTTCCTTGGAAGCCGTGAGGCACTTAAATACATGGTCGAAAACAATATTAAAGGCTCCATCATCAATATGTCATCCGTGCATGACCGTATTCCTTGGCCGCAATTCGTTCACTATGCAGCAAGCAAGGGCGGAGTGAAGCTAATGACAGAAACATTGGCGATGGAATACGCTCCGCATGGCATCAGGGTCAACAGCATTTGCCCCGGCGCTATCAAAACGCCAATCAACGCAGAGAAATTCGATGACCCTGAACAAAGAAAACAAGTAGAGGACATGATTCCGCTTGGCAAGATTGGAAACCCTGAGCAAATAGCGGCTTGTGCCGCCTGGCTCGCCTCTGATGAAGCAAGCTATGTGACCGGATTATCGCTCTATGCCGATGGCGGCATGACGTTGTACCCGGGCTTCCAAGGGGGAAGAGGGTAAGGATGAATGAAGGCAGCTCCCTTTCTATTAGGGTGCTGCCTTCATTATTATGCTCTGCCATAGCCCTGCCTTCGCAGCCAGCTGGCGCAAAGTCCTGTCCATCGGGCTGTGTCTGGTTCCTCTTCTGCAAGACCAAGACCATGGCGTCCATGCTCGAAAACATGAAGCTCATATGGCACTTTTGCTGTGCTTAATCGAACTGCATACATCAGGCTGTTTATGACAGGGACCGATTGGTCATCTGCCGTATGCCAAAGGAAGGTCGGCGGTGTGTGTTTGCTGACATGGCTATCCAGTGACAGAAGTTCGCGTGTCTTTTGATCCGGTTGTTCCCCAAGCAAGCAGGCAAGGGA
>CAJGCH010000198.1 GCA_904501845.1 uncultured Bacillaceae bacterium
ATTTTTGGCCAGGACCACTTACCTTGATTTTTAAAAAGAAAGAGGGCGTGTTCCCTGATACGGTCACGGCAGGACTTGCTACCGTCGCTGTCCGTATGCCTGACCACCTGGTTGCCCTTCAGCTCATTCGCGAATCAGGCTGCCCAGTCGCAGCACCGAGCGCGAACCTTTCCGGGAAGCCAAGCCCGACAACCGCTGAACATGTGTATGAGGATTTAAGCGGGCGTATTGCTGGAATCGTCGATGCTGGAGGGACAGGTGTTGGCCTGGAATCTACGGTCCTTGATATAACAGGCGAGGTGCCGCTCATCCTTAGGCCAGGCGGCGTGACCATCGAGCAATTGCAAGAGGTGATTGGTCATGTTGAGGTTGATAAAGGTCTGCTGAAGGGGAAGGAAGCGCCAAAAGCGCCCGGCATGAAGTACAAGCACTATGCTCCCGAGGCACCGCTCACCCTTGTGGACGGAAGTCCCGCCTTCATCCAATCCCTTGTCAACGAGAAACGGGCGGAAGGGCTTCGCGTGGGGGTTTATACGGTTGAAGAGCACAAGAATCTTTATGAGGCAGACATCATCCTTACAGGGGGAAGTCTGAAGGATTTACGAACAGTAGCAGAGAATATGTACGGCGTACTGCGCCGTTTTGACCATGAAGGACCCGATGTCATTTATGGGGAGGCTTTCCCGCATGATGGCATCGGTGAGGCAATTATGAACCGTTTGCTGAAGGCTGCGAGCGGCAGAATTGTCAAAGAAGGATAAGTTCTAAACCTCCAAGGACAGGCATATGCTTTTTAAGCAGGCTAGTCCCGGGAGGTTTTTTCTTATGGATCAACATTATGTGTCAGAGCTATTTACGATGGTTATCATGGCTTTAGCGCTTGGTATGGACGCGTTCTCCGTTGGGCTTGGAATGGGCTCTTTTAAGCTGCGCCTGAGAAGAATTGCCTTAATCGGCATGACGGTCGGAATCTTCCATTTGTGGCTGCCGTATTTAGGGATATTATCAGGAACTTTTCTCACTGGCAAATTTGGTATGTTTGCCTCCTTTGTCGGAGCGGCACTGTTATTATTTTTAGGCTTACAAATGTTAATCTCAGGCTTGCGGGGCAAGGAGGAGGCCATTGTAGCGCCAGTCGGATTCGGGATGATTCTATTTGCGACAAGTGTGAGTCTTGACAGCTTCTCAGTAGGTCTATCCCTCGGCATGATCGGTGCCCGTGCCTTTATCGCAATCATCTGCTTCGGGGTTGTCGCCTGCATCATGACGATTGCTGGTCTGCTGCTCGGGCGTAAAGTCCATTCCTTCTTAGGTAATTACAGCTTTGTAATCGGCGGCAGCATCCTGTTCGCCTTTGGGTTGAAAATATTGATGCAGCTAATATAGCAGGGGAAGCCCCTATAAGCAGGTGAAAGAACCCATTTGGTTTTTTCGCCTGCTTTTTTTAGAAGGAATCTTTTCATAAATATGGAGCTCTCTACTATAGGTTGATTTTGCATAAATGGACTACTATTTTTACCCTCAGGCTCCTGTTCAGTCTTTAATAGTAGACTGGAACTGGCGAGCTGCGCTTATACCAGCGTAAATAAACTGTGCCGCAAAGCAGGCGTCCTTTTTTTATGAAGGGGAAATCATCTATAATAGGGGCAGGAGGGAAACACCTTGAAAAATATCTTATTTGTATGCACAGGGAATACATGCCGAAGCCCGATGGCTGAGGCCATTCTGAAGAGTTATCAATTAGAGGGAGTGAATGTGAAGTCGGCCGGAGTCTATGCGTATCCGGGAGAGTCAGCGTCAGTCAACGCAAAGCTCGTACTGAATGACAATAAGATCACTCATGATCACTCTGCCAGCCCTTTTGGCGAAAAAGACGTGGAATGGGCAGACTATATCTTCACGATGACAGAGGGGCATAAGCAGCTGATTGCTTCGCGTTATCCGCAAGCGATTGAGCGTACGTTCACGCTGAAGGAATTTGTCCTTGGAAACCCGTATGATCGAGATGTATCTGACCCATTTGGGGGAAGCAAGCAGATGTATGAACAAACCTTTGCTGAATTAAAACAATTAATTAACGCGCTAGTGGAAAAAATAAACGACTAGTACTACTATAGAGGATGACTAATCTTTTGTACGCTGAAGGGAGCTTTTGATAATGAAAGTAGCACTTGCATCAGATCACGGCGGAATCAATATTAAAAACGAAATCGCAGACTTATTGAAGGAAATGGGTATTGAATTTGAAGACTTTGGCTGTGATTGCGGCACATCAGTTGATTATCCCGACTACGCACAGCCAGTTGCTGAGAAAGTGGCAGCAGGCGAATTTGACCGTGGCATCCTAATTTGCGGGACAGGCATTGGCATGAGCATTGCTGCCAATAAGGTAAAGGGTATTCGTGCGGCACTTGTGCATGATGTGTTCAGTGCAGAAGCCACAAGAGCTCATAATAACAGCAATGTGCTCACAATGGGTGAGCGCGTTGTCGGACCAGGGCTCGCACGCATGATTGCGAAGGTATGGCTTACGACTGAGTTTGAGGGCGGACGCCACGAAAACCGCATCAATAAAATTGCTAATCTTGAACAATAAAGACGGGGGAATGCAAAATGGCCGAAAGGCATCTAGACGAAATCCAATCTGATACGGCACGCCTTCTGGAAGAATTGCATGATGTATTCCCTTTGAATGAACATCGTCTCCTTGTGGTTGGATGCAGTACGAGTGAAGTGATTGGCGAGCGCATCGGCACATCCGGAACGCTTGAAACGGCGGAAGCCATCTTTACGGCCATTGCCGAGTTTGCGGAGCGCACGAAGGTTCAGATGGCCTTTCAGGGCTGTGAGCATATAAACCGCGCTCTTGTCGTCGAACGTGAGACGGCCATTCGCTATTCACTTGAGGAGGTGACCGTCGTTCCGGTACGAAGCGCAGGCGGAGCGATGGCGACCTATGCCTTTAATCACCTCAAGGACCCAGTCATTGTTGAGTATATAAAGGCAGATGCCGGAATTGATATCGGCGATACGATGATTGGCATGCATCTTAAGCATGTGGCCGTTCCGGTCCGCACAGCGGTTAAGAAAATCGGCCAGGCGCATGTAACGAGCGCGATGACTAGACCGAAGCTTATTGGCGGCGCCCGCGCGTGCTATGAGCGAATTTAGGAAATAATGACGATGCTTATCTTTCATGCTAAAATTAGTAAGAATGCTTATAAGTAAGTGTGCTTTTGATAAAGGGAGGATGCAAAGAGATGAGCTATTTGCAAGAGCAGGATTCACAAGTATTTAAGGCAATCCAGCAGGAATTAGGAAGACAAAGGGGAAAAATCGAACTAATCGCATCTGAGAACTTCGTCAGTGAAGCCGTTATGGAAGCCCAAGGCTCCGTACTGACGAATAAATATGCAGAAGGCTATCCAGCGAAACGCTATTATGGCGGCTGCGAATATGTTGATATTGTCGAGGATTTGGCTCGCGATCGTGCTAAACAGATTTTTGGGGCAGAGCATGCCAATGTCCAGCCTCACTCCGGTGCTCAAGCAAATATGGCCGTTTATTTCACGATCTTGAATCCGGGAGATACCGTTCTTGGCATGAACCTGTCACATGGCGGCCACTTAACACACGGAAGCCCGGTTAATTTCAGCGGGGTTCTCTATAATTTCGTGGAATACGGTGTGGATGAAAAGACTCATCTCATTAATTATGAAGATGTCCGCCAAAAGGCGATTGACGCAAAGCCTAAATTGATCGTTGCAGGCGCCAGCGCTTACCCGCGTGAAATTGATTTCAAGAAATTCCGTGAAATCGCTGATGAAGTCGGTGCATACTTAATGGTTGATATGGCGCATATCGCCGGCCTTGTGGCTGCAGGTCTTCACCCGAGCCCGGTCCCTTATGCGGACTTTGTCACCACGACTACGCACAAAACCTTGCGCGGCCCACGCGGAGGCATGATCCTCTGCCGTGAAGAGTTCGCAAAGAAAATCGATAAATCAATCTTCCCAGGCATCCAAGGCGGCCCGCTTATGCATGTAATTGCCGCAAAAGCCGTTGCTTTTGGCGAAACACTCCAAGAGAACTTTAAGGACTATGCGAAGAACATCATCGAAAATGCGAAGCGCCTCGGCGAAAGCTTGGAAAAAGAAGGTCTGACACTCGTATCAGGCGGAACGGATAACCACTTGCTTTTAATAGACGTACGTTCTGCAGGGCTGACAGGCAAGGTGGCCGAAAAAGTTCTTGATGACATTGGAATCACAGTCAACAAGAATACCATTCCGTTTGATCCGGAAAGTCCATTTGTCACAAGCGGCATCCGCATCGGGACGGCTGCGGTTACATCCCGCGGTTTCGGACTCGAGGATATGGATGAGATTGGCGCAATCATTGGACTAGCACTTAAAAACCCAGAAGACGAAGTGAGTTTGAAGGAAGCGGCAGAACGTGTGGCTGCCCTCTCTGGAAAATACGAATTGTATCCTTCTTTATAAGAAAATGGGCCGCAGGTTTAGCATAACTTGCGGCTTTTTTCGAGGGGAAAATGGGCATGCTATAAAGGGAAAAATAGAAGTCCTTATCAGAAAAAATTCACGATTGAAGAAATAAGTGTTTTTCTGTAAAATGAAGCGAGTGCTTAAATATTGGATCATAATAGTAAGGAGAGATCAGAATGGGAAAAGTATACGTTTTTGACCATCCGTTAATTCAACATAAGCTTACGTACATACGTGACAAGAATACGGGTACTAAAGAATTCAGAGAGCTGGTTGATGAGGTTGCAACACTTATGGCCTTTGAAATCACGCGTGATCTCCCGCTTGAAGAAGTAGAAATCGAAACTCCTGTCGGCAAAGCAACATCCAAAACAATTGCCGGTAAAAAAGTTGCCCTTGTGCCAATCCTGCGCGCAGGTCTAGGCATGGTGGACGGTATGCTCAAAATTATCCCGGCTGCAAAGGTTGGACATGTTGGTTTATACAGAGACCCAGAAACTTTAACGCCAGTTGAGTACTATGTGAAGCTCCCAACTGATGTAGAGGAAAGAGAATTCATCGTTGTTGACCCAATGCTTGCAACAGGCGGATCGGCTGTTGATGCTATCAGTGCCATCAAAAAACGCGGCGCGAAAAACATCAAATTCATGTGCTTAGTCGCTGCTCCAGAGGGCGTAAAAGCTGTTGAAGAAGCTCATCCAGATGTGGATATTTTCATCGCAGCCCTTGATGAAAAACTAAACGACCACGGATATATCGTGCCAGGTCTTGGTGACGCTGGGGACAGATTGTTCGGAACAAAATAATACAATGAAGGACCACCTCAAGCATTGGGGTGGTTTTTTGTTCGATTTTAATCCCCTTATTTCAAACCGCCCTCATGACTTCATGCATAACCCCCACCAGTTAATCCATCATAAAGGCAAGGAGGTGATGGAAGATGTTCAATTTCTATAGAAGGATACTGGTTCTCCTCATGCTCTTTGTTTCAACCCAGGCTATTTATGCTTCCGCTAGCACAAATGAAATGGAGACAATTATTATAGAGACGAAGGGAGGAATGCCGATTGAGCAAGCCATTCAGTCGCTTACCCGCAAGTACCCGTCTCTCGTCCCGCGCTATCAGTTCTCAACCGTTCTCCGCGGTTTTTCCGCTAAGATATCGGTCCCTCTTATCGGTGAACTTGAGCAGGAGGAAGAGGTGTGGTCCATTCACCGCAGCGAGACCATTCA
>CAJGCH010000199.1 GCA_904501845.1 uncultured Bacillaceae bacterium
AGGTTATTATGTGTGTTTTGGATTTGGAGCGGGCTGATAAGTCTTGGTTTCGCTTCTTTTTGCCAGGCGCCGGCAAGAACAGCCCATCTGTCAGCCATTTCCTTTACTTCATCGGCATAGGGTTTAACGTCCTGATAGAAATCAAACGTTTTTTCTTCCTCCCTAGCCTGTCGATAGATCTCTTCTGCCTCAGCCACCTTGATAAGCAGCTGATTCGTTAACTGAATTAATTCCTGTGTCATGCCAGTCATCCTTACTATTTATATTACTTGCCTTTTTAACCTATCACCAAATTATCAGAAATCAGATACATATGCCACCTTGATGCCGCCTGCAGGACTGATGTTTCCCTTCCCGTTATCCTTGCCTCTGTATTTTAAATGCTGATTCATTTTATTCTCCATAACATCCATTTTGGCTTCCATCTCTCTGGAGCGATTCTTTATGAATAAATGAAACTCAGAAAGTGTCTCCTCATACTCTTTCTGTGTTTTCCGGATCATTTCTTCTTCTAGGGCAGCAACCTCTTCTTCCAATTCCTTCAAGATGGATACGAGCTTTTCTTTGGAACTCATAACTGGCACCCCTTTCCTATTCTTAACTCTATGGGTTCGCCCTTTAGTTCCGTATCCCTGCCGCGACGACAAAACTAGAAGCATATCGGCAAAGAAACACGTACTGGCTATTCTGCTCTACCCCTTCGACAGCATGCATAAAAAACTTAGGGAGGAGAGAGGCTATATGTCAGGAGGTGCAGCATATGAAAAACAAAAACACATCAAAAGCACAGGATGAGAAAAAGAAAAGCATCCCGAAAAATAATACAGGCAACCCTAAATTGGACGGCCCGGACCGCCCATCAACTTAACCAACGTCTCGAAAAAAACCAGTGCAGACAACGACTGCACTGGTTTTTTCTTTATGCTTCTTTCGTAACCACTAAAACAGCTCACCATACCATCCCTTTGACGAATTAGAGTAATTATAATAAACTTCTCTTACCAAGATAGCCCTCAGAAACAAGACTTCTACAAGCAAAAATCGCCAAAAAGAGGTAAAATAAAGAATTGAAAAATATTGTCAGCCAAAAGCGATGATGTTTTTTACAATTCTCACATCATTTTTGTTATGATTAGGTTGGACTTGGAGGGATACTATGGCTATAAGATATCCTAATGGAAAAAAATATATCCCAGCGCAAAATACTCAGAGTCATGCAAAGCCCGCCCAAAAGAAGCTGGACTACTCCAATAGGGGTATGACGCTGGAGGAAGATCTAAATGAGACCAATCAATACTATATCGATAATAATATCGCGATTGTACATAAAAAACCCACGCCTGTACAAATCGTAAACGTCTCTTACCCTAAAAGGAGTGCCGCAGTCATCAAGGAAGCCTACTTCAAGCAAGCTTCGACAACAGACTACAATGGAGTATATAAAGGGCGATATATCGATTTTGAAGCAAAGGAAACCAAGCTTCAGACTTCATTTCCCTTGAAGAATTTCCACGAACACCAAATCATTCATATGCAAAATGTCTTGGACCACGGAGGAATAGCCTTTATCATCATTCGCTTCAGCCAAACAGAGGAAATTTACTATTTACCTGCCGAAACCCTTATCTCCTATTGGCAGCAAATGCTTGCCGGCGGAAGGAAATCCATTCCGAAGAAAGATATTGAACAACACGGAGAGATCATTCCAATAGGCTATGCACCGCGAATTGATTATATTAAGATTATGAATAGGAAGTTTGGATGGGATTTATCCTGAAAGGAAGGGTAATCATTAATGTCAGATCAATATAAAACAAGAGAAGAAAAAAGAAAACTCGCACAAAAGAATAAAAAACAGAAAAAACAATCAAAAGGACTCGTCAAACGCATCGCGGTGATTTTGCTGATGCTCTGCATCGTCGCAGCGATAGCCGTTGGAGGTGTTTTCGCTTATTATATTTCCACCGCGCCGGCGATTGATGAGGAATCACTCATCGATCCAATCTCCTCCAAGATTTACGATAAAAACGGAGATATTTACACAGAGATTGGTTCTGAAACCAGGGATTATGTGGAATATAAAGATATTCCAAAGTTAATGGAAAATGCCGTACTTGCGATAGAAGACGTTCGATTCTATAAGCACCACGGAATTGATATCATCCGTGTCGGCGGGGCTATTGTCGCCAATATCACAGGAGGCTTCGGTTCACAGGGAGGAAGCACAATCACCCAGCAGGTCGTTAAAAACTCCTTCCTGCAATCTGAAAAAACGATAAAACGTAAAGTTCAGGAAATGTATCTTGCTTTTCAATTGGAACAAGAATACAGCAAGGAACAAATCTTTGAAATGTATGTCAATAAGGTCTATATGTCCTCTGGAATTCATGGGTTTTCAACAGCTTCTAAACTGTATTTCGGGAAGGAGTTAAGTGAGCTTACATTAGCAGAGGCCGCAACACTTGCCGGTATGCCGCAAAGCCCGAATAATTACAATCCATTTGATCACCCGGAGAAGGCTGAGAAACGCAGAAACATCGTCCTTCAGGCAATGGAGAATGCTGACTTCATCACAGCTGAGCAGCGCAAGGCCGCTCAAGCTGAAAGCCTGACAGACAGCCTTGTCGCTGAAGGTGACCGTGAAGAAACCAAAACGAAATTTAATGCCATCGTAGACCAAGTAATCGAAGAAGTAGAAGAGCTTACCGATTACAATATTTATACAGATGGGCTCTCCATCTATACATCCATTGATCCTAAAGCACAGGAATTAATGGAAACCATCCTGGATTCAGATAAATACATTGCCTATCCTGATGATAAATTCCAGGTCGGCTCTGTCTTCATGGATACGAAAACAGGCGAAATTTACGCCATTGGCGGGGGCCGGAAACAAGAAGTCGCCCGCGGCTTTAATTACGCTACTGACCTAAAAACAAGACAGCCTGGCTCGACCATTAAGCCGCTGCTTGATTATGCCCCAGCATTTGAATACCTGAATTGGTCTACTTACCATCCGTTAGTAGATGAGGAATATCAATATTCAAGCGGGCAAACGGTGGGTACTGCCTATAGCTCATACAGAGGCCAAGTCTCCTTGCGCGAAGCACTTTATATGTCCTATAACGTCCCAGCGGTTAAGACTCTCCAAGAAGTCGGCACAGACAAAGCTGGAGCGTTCGTCAAAAAACTTGGAATTGACTTCGGCGACATATATGAATCATCAGCAATCGGCGGTGTTAGCAAAGGAGCTTCCCCTCTTCAGATGGCTGGAGCCTATGCGGCATTTGGCAATGAAGGGGTATACACAAAGCCGCATGTCATCAAGAAAATCGTGCTTCGTGATAATGATACCGTCCATGAGACTGCACCAGAATCAGAGGCGGCAATGAAAGATTCTACCGCCTTCATGGTGACGGATATCCTGAAGGATGTCATGACTAAGGGAACTGGTACACAAGCCAACATCTCTGGCGTGCCGGTAGCCGGAAAAACAGGAACAACCAACTATTCAGCGGAAGACCGCGCAAAATATAATATCGATAAATCACAGTCCCCTGATTCCTGGTTTGTCGGATACACAACAAACTTTACGATGTCTGTGTGGACTGGATATGATAATCAATTTGAGAACACGCTTGGCAAAAATGAAACAAAGATTGCCCAAAAGATCTTTAAAGCAATGATGCAGGAAATGTCTGCGGGTGTTGACACAGAAGACTTCAAGCAGCCTAGCTCTGTCGTTCAGCTGCCAATCGAAAAAGGATCCAACCCAGCTGTTATTGCCAGCGAGCATACACCAGACAGTCAAAAGGTTTATGAATACTTCATAAAAGGACATGAACCGACTGCAACGTCTACCAAATATGAAAAACTAGCTGCTCCAAGCGGTTTGACAGCTGCTTATGATGAGCAAGCGAATAAAATTAATGTAAGCTGGAATTACGACAATGAGGCAGGCGCTGAATTCGATGTGAAAGTGGCCGTAAATGGCGGTTCCCCGTCCACTTTGACCACTACCTCTGATATGTCGTTCAGCATGAATTCACCTGAAGTTGGCAGCACCTACGTATTCTCCGTCACCGCAAAGGCAGACGGACGTGAAAGTGACCCGGCCTCTGTTTCCGTGACGATTGAAGAAACGGTAACCGAAGAGGAACCGGCAGAGGAAGAAAATCCGCCAGCTCCGGAAACGGATGAAGAGCAAGACCCTGCCGAGGAAGGAAATCCCGATTCCAGCGAAGATGGCTCAAATCCGGGAAATGAAGAGAATCCAGGTACCGAGGATGGATCCGGTGACGCAAATGAAGATGCCGGAAACACCGATGAAGGCAATGGTAACGGTAATGGAAATGGTAACGAAAATGATCCCGGGACAGGTGATGATAACGAGGCAACACCCAGGAGCGAGACGGATGAATCAGCCAGCAGATCCAGCACAATTCTTCCGGTTGTCATCCGCGATTCATTTGAATTACAGTTGAAAACAGCTTAGCAAATAGAAACGAGCACCCCTGCAAATCGGGTGCTCGTTCTTTTTTTATCAAAAAGACAGTCAAACCAGATACGGTTCAACTGTCTTTTGTTTTTTGGTGATTATTCATTATAATTTTTTTAAAGCAATCAGTTTTGCGACCATTTTCTTTTGCTCATCCATGAGGCTTTTCAGCTGCATATAGGCTGGATATGTATTAGGCCGGTTAAGAATATAGCTTATTCGTTCATCCGCATTGACCGGCTTATAGGCAAGTTCCCGGATTTCTTCTTCAAGATTGTCCAAATGTACTGATGTCTTATTGGACCAGAAAAGAATCGACAAGAACAGGACAATCCCCTTCTTCATATAAGGTCCTATCTCTTTTGTTTGCCGCTTCGCCAGCCTCTCCTCTGCCTGCTCTGCTGCTTCTGCCCAGGCGGCCCAGAGATCGGCTTGAATGGATGCAAAATCCTTCCATGGTTCGTACCCATTTCCAACCTCATCGTATGGGAATCCGGAATCCAGCAATTTTGCATCCCAAACCTTTATCACTTCATCCTTAAGCTGATCATAACTGAATTGCAATACCTCGTATCTTCTCATTTCTTTCCAGCCGCTTTCATTCGTTTTTTCCCTTCTCTGCATAAAAGGAGCATTGGACATACCTCACATTTTGGCGATTGAGCCTTACAATGATAGCGTCCAAAGAAAATCATACGGTGATGGGTAATGGACCACTCATCTTCAGGAATCCTTCTCATTAAAGTCTTTTCTACTTCCAGAACAGAATCCTTCCATCTGCATATGCCAAGCCGCTTGCTTACCCTTTCTACATGCGTATCTACCGCGATTGCTGGCACCCCATAGGCAACCGATACGACGACATTAGCGGTCTTTCTGCCCACGCCTGGAAGCTCTGTCAGCAAGTCGCGGTCATTCGGCACGATGCCGTTGTATTTTTCAAGAATAATTTGGGATAATTTTTGAATATTTTTGGCTTTATTGCGATATAAGCCAATTGAACGGATATCATTTTCGAGTTCACTTAATGGAACGGCAATAAAATCCTCTGGCTTTTTGTACTTTTGGAACAAGTTTTTCGTCACTTTATTGACTAATGCATCGGTACATTGTGCAGATAATACTACCGCAACAACCAATTCGAATGGATTCGAATGATTTAGCTCACAATGAGCATCAGGAAATAGCTTTCCCATTTCATCAAGACA
>CAJGCH010000200.1 GCA_904501845.1 uncultured Bacillaceae bacterium
ATTGTCGTTGTCAATAGACCCTGGAGCTGTCCCCCACGGAGCTTCATCACCTTCTCACGGCGGGCCGGGTCTTCAGCATGGACAAAATCAATCGAGGGAATAATGCGGCGGAATAACGGGAGGGCTTGTTTCATGAGGGCTATATGGGGGAAGAAAATCAAGAATAGTTCCTGCTTTTCTATGATGAGCGTGAGCCAACTTAACAAGGGGGCAGGAATCCGCTTTTTCTGTATGCTCCTCTGCCAGTTCCCTCCCCAACGGATCTTTGGCACTGGAATGGGCTTACGGTGAAACCGTGCTGGCAGGATCACTCCGCGCAGATCCCCCTTTCTGAATTGCTGCTGGAAAGCTAAAGATGGGGTAGCAGTCAAATAAATGCGTGTGCCATCTTTCTTGCCTGCCTTCTGTGCGGCAAATTGAAGGCTGCGGTCGAATGAAAAAGGGAACGCATCGACCTCATCAATAATCATGACATCAAAGGCATTGGCATAACGGAGGAGCTGATGGACCGTGGACAGCACCAAAGGGGCAAAGGCATGCTTTTCCTCGCTTTGACCATGGAGAGCGATGACAGGTATATGGGGGAAAACAGCTTTAAGACGCGGCTCAAGCTCCAAGATGACATCCGTGCGAGGTGCCGCAATACAGACTCGCTTTCCACTTTTAAGCGCTTCTTCAATCCCGGCAAAGATCATCTCCGTCTTGCCCGCTCCGCACACCGCCCAGACGAGCAGCTCAGCCTTCTCCTGAACTGCCTGAACAATAGCCTTAGACGCCTCCGCTTGAGAAGGGGATAAGGTTCCATCCCAATCGAGCTTTGCCGCAGCAGCATTCCATTCAGCAGGCGCACCGTTCCACCCATAGAGCATGCTGCAGGCAGTGATACGCCCCATCATGAGGCATTTGCGGCAATACAGGCACTCATCCCCGCATGCATAATGCGGAAAATGCGCAAACAGGCGCTGGTCGGCATTGCCGCAACGCCGGCATTGATTGTTTTCAATACCATTTATCATATAAATATCCGAGGTCTGAAGAGAATCATGGAATTCAGAGGGGATTTCTTGAAGGAGAAGCTCTCTTCCAGAGAGGAGGGAATGAAGGGGAGATTGGACCAATAGATTTGGCCTCCTTTTCAATAAAAATAAAGGGCCAGCTAATCAGCTAATGATAGCAGGCCCCTTGATGTCTGTAGAATATTAACGGATTGTCCAGCCGAGTCCGATTGCACCCTCGCCTAAGTGAGTACCGATAACGGCGCCGAAATAGCTCACGATAAATTCGGTATTTGGATAGGATTGCTCAAGCTCTGATTTCAGCTCAAGCGCTTCCTGTTCAGCATTGCCATGAATAATGACTGCTTGCAATGGTATACCTTTTTGATAATCCTTCTCGAATAAATCAATCACACGCTTTAGCGCTTTTTTCTTCGTGCGGACTTTCTCATAAGGCACGATAACCTTATTCTCGAACTGCAGGATTGGCTTAACCTGCAGGAGACTGCCGATTAGAGCAGATGCGCCGTTTAAACGGCCCCCGCGCTGCAAATTCTGCAAATCATCGACGACAAAGTAGGCATCTGATTTCGAGCGCATCTCTTCTAAGCGAGCGATGATTTCACCAGGCTCCTTCCCTTCCTGAGCCATCTTGGCTGCTTCAAGGACATAAAAGCCCTGTACCATGCAAGTGATCTCTGAATCAAAGGCATGCACTTCTATGCCTTCCACCATATTCGCGGCTGCGACGGCGCCTTGGTAAGTGCCGCTAATTCCGCTTGATAAGTGAATGCTGATTACGGCATCGTAATCTTTAGATAGCTGCTCAAACAACTCAACAAATTGGCCGATTGCCGGTTGAGAGGTAGTGGGAAGTTCGCCGTAGCGACGAACCATTTCATAAAAATCAGAAGCCGTCAGTTCGAGCTCTTCTCGATAGGCTTCTTCACCAAACACAACATTTAGGGGTACGATATGTATATTAAACCGTTCACGTAAGTCTTCCGGTATGTACGCTGTACTATCCGTTACTACTGCAGTCCTCATTATTGAAAACCTTCCTTATTTTTGGTATTTACCTTATTTATACTCTCCATTTTATATGATTATCACTCCATTTGCATTATAATGTTCAAAATGACAAAAATTTAACTATCAGGCTTTCCGCCCACCCTTTTACCTAAAATCACCAAATCACGTTCTACTCCATCAAGCTCGGCCACATTAGGCAAATGAGCCCACGACTCAAATCCATACCGTTTGAAGAGGCGAATGCTTGGCTCATTATGGCCAAAAATAAACCCAAGAAGCGTGCGAATTCCATAATCCGGCGCCCGGCGGATCGCTTCCTCCAGCAAAGTTTTTCCGATGCCGCGATTGCGGCAGGAGGCATCGATATAAATGCTGACCTCTGCTGTTCCCTTGTACGCTGGCCGCCCATAGAAATCTTGAAAACTAAGCCAGCCGATGATTTTCTCATCTTCGGTCATTACCCATAGCGGGCGCGTGCCAGGATGATGGTCATGAAACCAATCCACCCGGCTTTCCACTGTGATGGGGTCAAGATCAGCCGTTACCATTCTCCCCTCTATCGTTGAATTATAGATGTCCACAATCCTTGGCAAATCCTCCATAGCAGCATCTCTGATTGTCACCCTCGGCTCCATTTCTACTCCGCCTTTTCTCTTGTTTATTTACTAGGGGAATGTACCAAATATCAGCTTTTTTGTATAGAAAAAAAACGTCTGCCGAATGGACAGACGCTCATCTTATCGTACCTCAACCCAGCCGTTTTTGATGGCATAAACCACCGCTTGGGTACGGTCATTCACATTCATTTTTTGCAAGATATTGCTCACATGGTTCTTGACGGTCTTCTCGCTTATAAAGAGCGTTTCTCCAATGCCGCGGTTACTCTTTCCATCCGCCAGCAGCTGTAGAACCTCGCACTCACGGCGCGTTAACAAGTGAAGTGGACGGCGAATCTCCAGGTTTAGGATATTCTCTCCGCCTGCTGCTTCATCTGTCGCCAATCTGCGGTAATCCCTTACAAGATTATGCGTCACCTTCGGGTGCAAATAAGACCCGCCTGCAGCGACCACTTTGACCGCTTCAATCAGTGCGTCTGCATCCATCTCTTTCAGCAGGTATCCGAGGGCACCTGTTTTCAATGCATGGGTCACGTAATTTTCATCATCATGAATCGACAGGATAATCACGCGTGAATCCGGATATCGCTCAAGCAGCTGAGATGTTGCTTCAACCCCATTCATCGTTGGCATATTAATATCCATGATGACGACATCTGGATGATATGTATCGACAATGGAGAGTGCATCTGGTCCATCATCTCCTTCTGCTACTACTTTAAAAGACGATTCAAAATCAAGAATACGCTTTACACCTTCACGAAAAAGCTGATGATCATCTATGATTGCAATTGTTGTTGTCATTATGTCTCCTCCATTTCTCGTACATTTGCCTACTACTATTATATTCTTGATTTTCCATAAACTACAAACAATTACCAAAAATATAACTAGATAACTATTTTCCTCATGTATTTACACTTTAATAGATGACTTTAGGGGAATATGAATATAAACCAACGTCCCTCCGTCAACACTCGACTGGATGGTTAATTCTCCTTCAAGTGTATCAACACGCTCATTCATGCCCATGATCCCAAATGAGCCATCTGGCTGTTTCTGCGGGTCAAACCCTCTGCCATTGTCCCGTACGGTCAATGTTCCTTTATCATTCAATAGCTCTAATTTAACGATGATAACGGTCGCCTCCGCATGCTTAATCGCATTTTGGACAGCCTCCTGGGCTAGACGGAATAGAGCCACTTCATAATTCGTCTCAAGCCGCTTATCTTGCCCGTAGACCTGGAACTTAAACTCAATCTGCGGATTGTATTCCCCAATGGTCTGCAAATATTTGCGCAGTGTCGGAACCAACCCAAGATCATCGAGCGCCATTGGGCGAAGATCATAGATGATGCGGCGCACTTCAGAAAGGGCACTCCTCACCATTTGCTTCAATGAGCGAATCTCAAGCAAGGCTTCCTCCGGACCGCGTTCCCTGAAGATTCTCTCAGTCAAATCAGAGCGAACCATGACATTTGCAAGCATTTGTGCAGGGCCGTCATGGATCTCACGTGAAAGCTTCTTCCTTTCAGCCTCTTGCGCCTCAATAATCTTAAATCCGAAATCCTGCTTCTGTTTATACATATCAAGCACATCAGACACTTCGCGGACATCACTATTTAAATACTGCAGGATAACCGATATTTTCGATACAAGATTATCCGCCCGGTCAATTTTTTCCTGTAAACCAACTAGACGTCTTTCAAGGTCATCACGGCGTTTACGCAGCTGTTTCTCAAGCTCCCTGTTCATCGTCAGATCAACCTGAAGCATATGTGCCTTCTCATAAGCATCTCGAACCTGCTCTTCGGTAAACTCCTTAAAGCGGGAAGAAACAAAGCTCAGCCGTTTTCTTGATTCCCGGGCCTTTCGTTCCAGTTCATCTCCATCGGCTATTACCTTTAATACCATCGACTTCACTGTCTCAAGCTCTGATATGATTTGATCAAGCTCCTGCTGGTATTGTTCGCCAATCTCATAGATTTCTGATTTGCTATAATCCACCGTTTCTAGCATATTATCAAGAATACGGTCTAATGTTTTGCTTTCTATTTTAGGTACTTTCATAAGAAATACCTCCTATCCATCATCCCCGCGCTTAATGAAAGAATCCTCTATGCATATCTACTGAAAGGATGAGCCTATATACTATTCGCATATAGCTTTTCTTTTTTTGCGGGTACAAGTTCGACAATTGGGTTATATTATCTTATAACAGTAAGATAAAATTAGCATTGTAGTCAAATTATAACATGTTTTTTACCAATTTAAGTAAGATATTTATCATTATCCCTCATCTCGCCTACAATAAAGTTGAAATAATAAGTATACTAGACTTGATATATAGAGAAAGGCGGCAGTTCTCATGCTGAAATCATATAAAACAGTTAAAGGATACGGAGAAGCCGAACAAACGATTCAAAAGTCCCGCTTTATCACATATGTGAACCGTGTCGAATCAGAGGAGGAGGCCATCTCCTTCATCCAAACCATTAAGAAAAAACACTGGGATGCCACCCATAATTGCTCTGCTTATATGATTGGCGAGCAAGACCTCATCCAAAAGGCAAATGATGACGGCGAGCCAAGCGGAACGGCCGGTGTTCCCATCCTTGAAGTCATCAAGAAAAAGGGCTTAAAAGACACCGTTGTCGTGGTTACCCGCTACTTCGGCGGAATCAAGCTCGGCGCCGGCGGTCTCATACGCGCTTATGGAGGATCGGCCTCCTATGGAATCGACGAAACCGGCATTGTCGAACGCAAGCTTATGACTATCATGAAATCAACCTTCGACTACACCTTGCTCGGCAAGATTGAGAATGAGCATCGCAATTCTCACTATGCCATCAAGGAAATTCACTACTTAGACAAGGTAATGATTGAATCCTATGTCGCCGAAGACGACAAACAAGCCTTCACCGACTGGATGACCGATTTATCAAACGGCCAGGCATCCATCGAAGAAGGCGAACAATTATATTTAGAGCAGGATTTATAGATAGCTGAAGGCATCTGGACATACTCATTTCCAGGTGCCTTTTTGTCTAAATTG
>CAJGCH010000201.1 GCA_904501845.1 uncultured Bacillaceae bacterium
AGAAAGACCGCGTATATTGGCGGTCTTTTTGTTTGTTATCTCACTCTTTGCTGGAAAGGAACCCTTAGAGGGATGGAACAAGGCATAGCTCGTTCCTTACTAGAAAAATGTATTTCAGATTGTCGCAGCCTAGGTGTGGGACGTATTTGGCTGCATTCATCACAGGATGGCTATCACCTATATAAGAAAACGGGTTTTACGGATAAGAATTCAGAGATGGAGCTATTCTTATAGAAAGACCACAACCGTCCCTCTTCAATATCATTCTCCCAAGAAAATACAGAAAACATGATTGACAATTCCCTTCCGCTGCGGTTTAATTATTGTTAATATCTTCATAATGAAGATTTGTTTTACATTTCAGAGTATAAGAGTAAAAGCGTTGAAGAGAACGAGTAGCTCTAAAAAGAACTTACAGAAAGCAGCCGGTTGCTGAGAGGCGCAAAGGAAAGTTAGAGTGAATACATCTCGGAGCTGCGTACCGAAGTAACAGTAGGCTACGCCGGGGAAAGCATCCGTCATCATGGCAAGGGTATCGCTCAAAAGCCGTACCTATGGAGGAGAGTTGTGCAAGCAGCTCTTGAATAAAGGTGGTAACGCGTTTAGACACGCCCTTTAGGTTTTTTAGCCTAGAGGGCGTTTTTATTTTTCTCTTATAGAGCTTGCTACTTTAATTTAGCATTACAAGGAGATGTTTATATGTTTTTAACCCCCGAAGAACAACTGGAAATCATCCAAAAAGGCACGGATAGAATTGTCGACATCGATGAGTTGCACACAAAGCTGCAGAAATCTTATGAGGAGAATACGCCGCTGGTCATCAAACTCGGCCTTGACCCCTCGGCTCCAGATATTCATCTAGGGCATGCCGTTGTGCTCCGCAAGATTAAGCAAATGCAGGATTTGGGCCATCATGCCGTCATCCTCATTGGTGATTTCACCGGCCGAATTGGCGACCCAACCGGAAAAGCAAAGGGCCGTGTCGCCCTCAGTGATGAAGCTGTGAAGGAAAATGCGAAAACATATTGTGACCAAATCTTCAAGGTGCTTGATGAAAAGAAGACGACCGTTCGTTTTAACAGTGAATGGCTGTCAAAATTGACCTTTGAAGATGTCATCAAATTAGCAGCCACAACGTCTGTTGCCCGTATTTTGGAAAGGGATGATTTCCAAAAGCGCTACCAAAACCAAGTGCCCATTGGCATCCATGAATTTTTCTACCCGCTCATGCAGGCGTACGATTCCGTTGAATTGAACTCCGACATTGAACTTGGCGGCACAGACCAGACATTCAATATTCTTATGGGACGCACATTGCAAAAGCATTTTAACCAAGAAAAGCAAATCGCTATCTTCATGCCGCTCCTTGAAGGATTGGATGGCAAGGAGAAAATGAGCAAGAGCCTAGGCAACTATATCGGTGTTAACGAGACGCCGGAAGTGATGTTCAAGAAAATCATGGAGGTCCCGGATGAACTGATCATCAAATACTTCGAATTAGCGACAGATGAGCATCCGAAACAAATAGACGCCATTAAGTCACGCTTAGAGAATGGGGAAAACCCGCGTGATATCAAGCTCGAGCTTGCAGAAATCATCACCTCACTCTACCATGACGAACAAGCGATGAGACAAGCAAGGCACTACTTTGAGACAGTCTTCCGCAAGAAGCAGCTGCCAGACCAGATTCCGAGTATTCAGTTGACAGATAATCAGGAGAACATCACGCATATCATCCCTCTTCTTATCGAGCGAGGCCTAATTACAAGCAAGAGTGAATTCTTCCGCTTAGTCAAACAAAACGGCGTCTCCCTTGACGGTAAAAAGCTGACACCTGATAGCTTGGACGAAGAAATAAATAACGAGTCCGTAATCCAGATTGGGAAAAAGCGTTTCGTGAAAATAGTTAGGTAGGTTCATAGGCAGAGAACAAATCATTTCTCTGCCTAACCTTAAATCCTTTGAATTATTTTTCATCCCGCAGCAAACCGTTTCACTCGCCCTCAACATCCATTTTCTGTATAATTAAATCGTACACGATACAGTCCCATAAGGAGGATGTACATGAAAACAGTCTATGATTTCCAAGTAAAGAAGACAGACGGAACGACGCAGCCGCTGGATAAGTATGAAGGGAAACCGCTTTTAATCGTTAATACAGCCAGCAAATGCGGATTGGCCCCTCAATTTAAGGGACTGCAGGAGCTATATGAGAAATTTCATGAAGACGGTTTTGAGGTCCTCGGATTTCCATGCGATCAGTTTAATCATCAAGAGTATGACAATATTGAAGAGACGACACAATTTTGCCAGATGAATTATGGAGTAAGCTTTCCGATGTTTGCAAAAATCAAGGTCAATGGGGATGAGGCAGACCCCCTCTTCCGTTATCTCACCCAGCAGCAAAAGGGTCTGCTCGGAAAGCAAATTAAATGGAATTTCACAAAATTCCTCATTAATGAAAAAGGTGAAGTTATCGAACGCTATTCCCCTACGACTGAGCCGCAAAAGATTGAAGAGGATATTCGCGCTGTACTCGAGAAAATAAAACAATAGGTGAGCGATATGGAAGATATCACGATATTAAGGAAGCAATTATGCTTTTCTCTCTATGAAGTCTCAAGCGAATTTACGAAACTGTACACGAATGCCTTAAAGGAATTTGGTTTAACCTACCCCCAATACTTAGTGCTGCTGAGCTTATGGGAAAAGGATCATGTGACGATGAAGGAGCTAGGTGAACACTTGAATCTTGGGACAGGCACGTTAACACCGATGATTTCCCGGATGGAAGCAAACGGATGGCTGAAAAAAGAGCGATCAAGCTTTGACGAGCGCAAAGTGTTCATCTCTCTTGAGAGAAAAGCGAAGGACCAAAAATCCCTTATCTCCTCAAGAATTGAGACCATGATTGGCCATTGCCAAATCGATTTTACAGAATATGAGATGCTTATGCAGCAGCTTGCCCAATTAAAGGATAAACTTATGAAACAAACCTCATGATGAAAAAGGGGGCTGATGATTCCATCAGCCCCCTTTTTATTCGGCATTTGTCACTTATCCTCCGGCAATACTTTAACGATGATGGTGTCTTTCACGATAAATGTGACTTCTCCCACACATTCCTCATCGAAGGTATCATAGATTCTCCCCGCACTCCGTGTACCTTTGGCTACCGTTTGATAATTATTGGCGACATAGCCAACCTTACCGATGGTCTCAAGCTCAGCTTGAATGGCTTCATCATCCTGCTTGTTATCATGATCTTTTCGTAGGATAATCTTTTGTCCGACTTTAAAAATCTCCGGGCCAAAATAGTGGCCTACTCCGACGATTGAGATATATTTTTCAGCCATCTCACTCTCCCCTATCACTTGCTTTTGTCATGTTCTCTACTATTTATATACGTTTTTCCCTCAGGAATTGTTTCATGAACCTTGATTGGATTTCAGCCACATTGTCGCAGAATGAGCATGCATGGCTGCACCCGTTGGCAAGATATCCTCGTTGAATTCAACCTGAGGATGATGCATCGGATATCCATAATGAGGATCTTCTTCCTTCGAGCCTGCTCCCAATAAAAAATAGACACTCGGGACCTTATATCCATATGAAGCAAAATCCTCAGAGCCCATTCCCCCGCCGTCAAAGGAAATCACGGCTTTTTCGCCGACGACATCCTTCACATAGGAGGATAATTGGTCAGCAAGTGCATCGTCATTTTTCAATGGCGGAACAGCGGCTACCACTTCAATTGTTGCTTCTCCTCTAAACATCTTTGCCGTTGATGTAACAATGTCCTCTAGTCTTTTATAAATAAAGTCCCCAAGGTCCACATCCAGGAAGCGAATCGTCCCCTCCAAAACCGCCTCATCCGGTATCACGTTATGCGTGTTCCCGGCCTGAAATTTGCCGACTGTGACGACAACAGATTGAGTCGCGGCTATCTCCCTTGCCATAATTTCATGTGTGGAGAGATAGATATGGGATGCGATATTGATGGGATCCACGCCTGTTTCTGGCATCGCTCCATGACAACCTACCCCTTTCACGGTAATCCGGAAGATGGTGCAGCCCGCGATGCTTGTCCCATGCCCATAGAGCACTGTATTGGTAGGGGTTCCAGAATGAACATGCAAGGCCATAGCAGCATCGACCTTTGGATTTTCAAGCACGCCTGATTGAATCATCCGTTTGGCTCCTTTGAACCCTTCTTCATTTGGCTGGAAAATAATCTTTACCGTTCCTTCAAGCTCGCTTTCATTCTCTTTTAAAAGCTTCGCCGCCCCTAACAGCATAGCCGTGTGGACATCATGACCGCATGCATGCATCCTTCCGTTTGTGGCTTTAAAGGAATAATCCGTCTCCTCCGTAATCGGGAGGGCATCCATGTCCGCACGCAGTAAGAATGTCTTTCCTCCATCCTTTTTACCTGCCAAAGCAACAATTCCGCTATCACATATCTCCTCCGGCTCATAGCCAAATTCGCGTAACCGATCCATCACGTATTTTGTCGTTTCCGGGAGATGATCACCAACCTCTGGATTTTGGTGAATATCCCTCCTGTATTTGATTATCTCTTCTTTCATGGCTTGTGCCTGCTCTAGATAATGATTCATATATACCTCCCAGTTGGTTTGCTTCTTCTCATAATTTATACTTCACAGCGATAGTTTATCCATTACTCATGCGAACTTTGTCATATACCTCCATGGTTGTTTTCTGTTAAGAACAGGGCAATCAATCATCAACTGGGTCTAACTTCCTTTCACTTTTAACCAATTATGTAAATTTTGCTTGCTTTCTAATCCGTTTGCTCTCATCCTAACCTCTCTATTTGCGCCTTCTTCATGTATGATTCTCACTCCAGCATGCCAGATTACTCATTTTACTCTCGCCCCCTCTTTTTACATTATATGGAACAAGACCTTCTACCGCTTTTTCATCCTATTGGCTAAAGACTTTGTGCTGATTTCGACAGTCTTGCCTGCGGGCTTATTCCCTCCAAAGGATTCATTTTAACGAACAACTCTTTATTATGATAGAAACAGACAGCCTTCGACTCGTTCAATACGGTAAGGTGGTTATAACATCTAGAACGCAAACAAGCATTCTGAGACCTAGGAGGTGTTTGTAATTAAGAACGTTCGACAATAAAAGAGGAGGGGAAACAATGAACAGGAAAAGGAAAAAGGTACAAGGCATTCTTCTATCTTCACTTCTTATCCCAGCTTTAATTTTCACATCTGGCGCTCAAACCGCATCCTATGCTTCTACCTCGAAATCTGTCCATACTTCAGCTAATTCGACAATTGCTGAAAACAGTGCAGCTAAGATTTCAAAGAAATTGACTACGCAGTTTGAAAAAGAGGATAAAGTATCCTTCATCATCAAATTCAAGGAACAGGTAGACACAGCTAAGGTGGCAAAAGAGGCTGCCGCAACTGCTAAGAAGCAAAAGCTGTCTGCCTCTAAAGCCTCATTGGCTAAGCGCTCTAGCATTGTCACCAACCTGCGTGCAACCGCCCAAGAGTCTCAAACAAATGTGAATAAATTCTTGAAGGAGCAGGTGAAAGCAGGAGAGGCAAAGGAGCTTCAATCATTCTATATCGTGAATGCGATATCGGTCACAGCGACAGAATCCATCATGGAGAAGATTGCCGCCTATCCTGAGGTAGACAAAATTCTTCC
>CAJGCH010000202.1 GCA_904501845.1 uncultured Bacillaceae bacterium
TAAGGTGAAATCTGGTTCAACTGTAGGCTGGGTTATTTCCTCTAAATTTAAGATTGGACAATACAATCCTACATTTGAGGAACAGGTCGTGAAGCTTGTAAATGAAAAGCGGGCAGCTGCCGGCTTAAAAGTATTAAAAAGCACCTCAAGCCTGAACAATGCAGCAGAAAAAAAGTCCAAGGACATGCGTGACAAAGGGTATTTCTCCCACACGAGTCCAACTTATGGAAACCTGCCTTCCATGCTCAAGAAATTTGACATTTCTTACAAGGCAGCCGGCGAAAATATCGCTGCTGGACAAACAACACCTGCTTCAGTCGTCAGCTCCTGGATGAAAAGCCCTGGTCATAAAGCGAACATCCTATCTAAGAAATACACCCATATCGGTGTCGGATATGTTTCTGGAGGAAATTACCGTCATTACTGGACACAAATCTTCACCGCACAATGATGCATAAGTAACCCCGCCATAATCTGGCGGGGTTTTTCTTACATATATAGAGAGAGTCCGGTTAAGACGGCAATTGAGCCAAGCACAACAATGATTACATTAGCACCTAGCAAGGATATAACCATCGCCGAAACGCCCCCAACTAGACCAATCCAAATATTCTCCTGAATATAAAGCACACCAGGGAATATCAAGGCGCCTAACGTAGCATACGGAATATTCTCAAGAACACGCATCCAAAATGGCGGAAGACCTCCATCTTTAAAGAGCAAAAAAGGGAGCATTCGCGGAAGATAGGTTGCGATACCCATCCCAATAATCAAGATAAAAATAGATACACTCATGCCGCTTTTTCCCCCTTTCTCTTTCCATCGAGCCATTCAACCCCAACTGCTGCCAGCAGAGCTGAAGTGATCAGTGACCAGCCTGTTGATAGAAGGCCGAAATAGGTGAATAGAAAATTAAACCCTGCCCCGGACAATGCTAAGCTTAGGATTTTTCGGCTTTTGGATAGGGCCGGCATGAGCAAGGCGATAAACATCGCATACAATGCGATTCCCATGCTTTCCTTCAGCACATCCGGCAGGCTTGCCCCAAACAAGTATCCGAGCAATGTACTGAATGCCCAGCTGCCGTAAGCAATTCCCCCAAGTCCAAACATAAATCCTGCTGTTATCTTGCCGGATTTAAGGGAAGCGACTGAAAAGGTTTCATCTGTAATGCCAAAAGCATAGATCATCTTCTTCCATAACGGATCCTTTGCCGATCTGGCTTGTATGGAAGCAGACATCAAAAAATGCCTGCTGTTCAGGATAAAGGTCGCCAAGATAATCTCAGCTACACCAATCCCAAGTGATAATAAGTTTAAAGCTATGTATTGGGCAGCTCCCGCATAAACAATGAGACTCATAGATATCGTCTCTGCCAGGGTCAGGCCCGATGACTTGGACAGGAGACCAAAAGTGACAGCGATCGGAAAATACCCGATAGCGATGCTCACTCCAGCCTTTAGGCCGCTCATGAAGTCAGAAGACTTCACATAGCCCACCTGAGCTCCTTGCATGTTGTAAACCTCCCTATCCATCATTTGGCTCCAATATACGGCAAAATGCCTGACCAAGGCCAGACATTCACTTAATTCCATTTTATTTAGCCTAGAAGACTCCTGTCAGATATGAGCGATCCCCGCTTAAGTTTCTGAAACTCTGCCAGAAGTTTTTCAACTGTGAGGGTTTCTTTAATGGCGGCATCTGCCTCATAAATGATTTCCCCGCCATCCATCATGATCAGCCGGCTTCCAAGATCAAGCGCCTGCTGCATATTATGGGTGACCATCAATGTCGTCAGCCTGTGCCTTTGAACAAGCTGCTTGGTAAGCTCTGTAATCAGGGCTGCCCTTGATGGATCTAAGGCAGCCGTATGCTCATCAAGAAGCAGGATATCCGGTTCAGTGAAAGTCGCCATCAACAAAGACAGCGCCTGCCGCTCTCCTCCTGAAAGAAGGCCGACCTTAGCAGACAATCGATCTTCCAGGCCTAGATGAAGCTCAGCCAGTTTTTCCTTGAAGAGTGTTCTCTTCTTATTGGTTACGCCGAATCTGAAACCGACTCTTTTCGTACGCGCGTAAGCAATGGCCAGATTCTCTTCAATTGTCATATGAGGGGCCGTTCCGGCAAGCGGGTCCTGAAAGACTCGGCCTATTTTGCGCGCCCGCTTATGTTCACCCATCCCGGTCACATTACCCCCATTAATATGGACGGTGCCGTAATCAGGAATCAGTTTACCGGAAATCAAATTCATCAATGTAGATTTCCCGGCTCCGTTACTGCCAATTACCGTCACGAAATCCCCTTCGCTTAACTCAAGATTAACATCCTTCAAGGCGACCTTTTCATCGGGCGAACCTTCATTGAATACTTTATTGATCTGGTTTAGTTGCAGCAAGCTGCTCGCCTCCCTTTCCAGTTGCTCTTGCTTGGATGCTAATGGCATCCATCTGTTTCAAGCGGGTGCGCTTCTTGCGGTATTTCTTATATGAATCTACCCATTTAGGGATTAGAAGTGCGATGATGACCATGATGGCGGTAATTAGCTTCATATCACCCGCTTCCAGAAATTCAACCTTCAAGGCAAAAGCTACAACAAGCCTGTAAACAATCGCGCCGCCAATGACAGCAATCGTGGCTCTCACCACTGATTTAGCCCCGAAAATCGCCTCTCCAATGATAACGGAAGCAAGACCGATGACAATCATGCCAATTCCCATTCCAACATCAGCAAATCCATTGTACTGAGCGACAAATGCTCCTGAGAGAGCCACAAGGCCGTTTGCCAGTCCAAGTCCAATCATTTTCGTCCAATCCGTATGGACAGAGAAGCTTCTGACCATTTGCTCATTGTCACCTGTTCCCCGAATGGCAAGACCAACTTCTGTTTTCAAGAAGGCATCCAGCAAGAGCTTGATTGCCAATACAAAGATGGCCATTGGCAAAAGGATGGACCAAGTTGAAGGAATGAATCCCGAAAGTCCAACCATATTAAGAAATGCGCTTAGCCCTTCATCAATGCCAAGGGATTCAAACCATGAACGAAAGACAGTAAAAACAGTTTCTTCTGATGAGAGCGGGACATTTGGTTTCCCGAGTATTCGCAGGTTAATGGAATACAAGGCAATCATCATCAAAATCCCCGATAATAACGGATTAATTCTCCCTTTCGTATGCAGCAGACCTGTCAGCATCCCAGCCGCAAATCCGGCAAGAAGTGCTATGCCGGATGCCAAGAAAGGGTTTGTCCCATTACTGATCAGGATTGCACCAACCGCTGCCCCTGTCACAAAGCTTCCATCTACCGTCAAATCAGGAAAATCCAATATCCTGAAAGATAAGTAGACTCCTAGAGCCATCAAACTATAGATTATGCCGGCCTCCACCGACCCAAAAACAGATGTAAACAAATCGCTCTTCCTCTCTGCTTGGATTCTAGCCCTCTATTCATTCTATTGGCGTCTATTCAATATATTCTGCTTCTTCTTTAATACTGTCGACGTCAACGCCCATCTTCTCAGCAGCAGACTTGTTGATTACAAGCTTAAGGTCTTCAGGGACTTCCACTGGAATATCCTTCACTTCTTTATCTTCTTTTAGAATTTGGACAGCCTGTTCTCCCGCTTGGTAGCCGATATCATAGTAACTGAATCCATAGGCAGCAAATCCGCCTCTTTCTACGGAATCAAGTTCACCGACAAAGAGAGGAATTCCTTCTGCTTCAGCAACAGAAGTAACCGATTCAAGAGCGGAAACGACTGTATTATCTGTCACGATAAAGATGGCATCAACACTCCCTGCCAGCGATTCAGCTGCCTGCTTCACCTCAGCAGATGTCGCAACTGATACTTTATTCAGCGTCAGGCCGAGTTTCTTGGCCTCCTCTTCTGCTTGCTTAACCTGCACTTCTGAGTTTTGTTCACCAGAATTGTAGACCGTGCCGATTTTTTTATATCCCATGTCGGCCATTAGCTTGACCGTATTAGGAATAGCTTCAGGATGTGAGTCCGTCGTACCTGTCACATTCTTCTCAGGCGTTTCAAAATCTTTCACGAGCTCTGCACCAACTGGGTCTGTTACAGACGTGAATACAACTGGGATATCCTTTGTTGCATTGGCAGCAGAAAGGGCGCTAGGCGTCGCATTGGCAAAGATTAAATCGACTCCATCACCCGCGAAATTGGTTGCGATTGTCTGATTGTTTGTCGCATCCCCTTGTGCGTTTTGTTCATCAAACTTCACCTCAAGGCCAGCGTCTTCAATTGCCTTCTTAAATCCTTTTGTCGCTTCATCCAATGATGGGTGCTCGACATATTGTGAAATACCTACCTTAAATGTTTTTCCCTCTCCAGATGATGTGTCATCTGATCCGCAGGCAGTCAGAATCATTGAAATTCCCATCGCTAGTGTAAGCCCTAACCATCTTTTCTTCATCATGGGTCCCCTCTCTATTTGTCCCTTTTTGTCTCTCTTTGTCGCTTTTACGCGTTTAAGTTTTTACACTTTTATGCTTTTGTTTGCTAAATTATAGCTTGATAGACCTATAATTGCAAATAATATTTTGAATATTTAGCAAAATATCAAAAAACCCGCAGCTATGCGGGCTTTCGCTTATGATTGTTGTAAGACGGTATTTCTCAAAGCACGTCTCAAAATCTTCCCTGTCGTATTTTTTGGAAGCTCTTCCATAAAATCAATTGATTTTGGCACTTTGTACTTGGCCAATCTTTCTATACAATAGTCAATCAATTCCTCTTCAGTCAGTGATGCTTGTTTAGAAACAACAAAACATCGAATGACTTCCCCGAGATTCGGATCAGGAGCGCCAATGACTGCCACCTCAGCAATATCCGGGTGTGCAAAGAGCACTTCCTCCACTTCTCTTGGATACACATTGAAACCACCGACAATCACCATGTCTTTTTTGCGGTCTACAATATAAAAGTATCCTTCATCATCCATACGGGCCAGGTCCCCAGTATAAAGCCATCCATCCTTGATAGTGGCAGCTGTTTCTTCAGGGAGCTTGTAATATCCCTTCATAACGTTCGGTCCTTTAACGATTAATTCCCCTACTTCTCCAGGCGGAACTTCCTCGCCGAGCTCATTCACGACCTTATTTTCGACATGTATAATGGACTTTCCAATGGATCCAGGCTTCCTCGGCCGATCAATTGGATTAAAACATGTGACCGGAGCAGCCTCTGATAGTCCATATCCTTCTGAGACGATGACATTAAATTTTTCTTCAAAGTTCTTTAATAAGGCAATTGGCATGGCTGACCCGCCAGAAATGCAGAAACGGAGTGATTGGAAATCTTCTGCTTTGCCCTCAGGGTATTGAAGTAAATAATTGAACATCGTCGGCACACCTGCAAACAAGGTAATATCATATTTCCTCGCCACATGAAAAACTTCCTTTGGACTGAATTTTGGAATGATGACAAGCGTTCCTCCATTCAGCAAAGGGGCGTTAAGAGAGACAGTCAAACAAAAAACATGAAACATTGGCAATACCGTAATAACACGGTCATGCTCATTAATGCCTAAATAATCTGCCACATCCCGTGCATTGCAATATAAATTGCGATAA
>CAJGCH010000203.1 GCA_904501845.1 uncultured Bacillaceae bacterium
AATTTATATTCTACACTTAATCTTGTAAGGGTTTTCATTTAACCTAATTCACCACCAAATAACAAGGAGGTTGAGCAGAATTTATGATAAAAATCTTAAGATTTTTCATGTTAACAATCATTACAACTGTACTAGCATTTTCCTTATGTATGGGAACATACGCAAAAGAAAGGACACCCAATACATCTTATCGGAGTGTGACAGAAATACATGATTGGGGAGCTGCGATTACAAAATTAATCGTTGAAGTCGGGAAACCTATCCCTCAAAATTCTGTTACAACAGACACATTTACCGTCCATGTTACAAGAAGTGATGAAAGATTGACTTCTCCTTTACTGGAGGAAGGATATCGAGAAGTGACAAAAGCCTATGTATCTGATAAAAACGGAAAACCCGTAAAACGAGGTAAATATGTAGTATTAGAAATGAAAATCGACCCGGAAGTATCACTCGGATCTCCTCTGAACTATACCGCTGGATTTAATAGGTGGATTGAGTCTGATTATACAATCACTCAAGTAAAGGATATTAGAGTTAATCCCGGAAAGTCCGGCACCATCTCTGGTTTAGTGATTGACGATTTTAAAGGTGAGTCGAGAGTACTAGTTGATGATTTCTCTTCTGGGAAAGCAACTTATAATGATATTACATTAACCTACACAGATTATGCACCAGCAAAGGATAGGAACAAAAATCCATTGATTATCTGGCTGCATGGCGGTGGTGAAGGCGGGACAGACCCAACCATTCCGCTCTCTGCAAACAAGGCTGCTGACTTTGCATCAGATAGGATTCAGTCCTATTTTGACGGGGCTTATGTATTAGTGCCCCAAACTCCTACAAGATGGATGGATGGGTTCACTGGCGGAAGTGATGGTACATCAATCTACCAAGAATCACTTATGTCATTGATTAGTGATTATGTTGATGAAAATCCTGATATTGACCCTAGTCGTATTTACATTGGAGGTGCTTCTAATGGCGGGTACATGACAATGTTAATGGTACGTGATTATCCAGGATACTTCGCCGCGGCATTTCCTGTAGCGGAAGGTTTAGCTGACCGTTTGATTACTGATGAAGACATCTTGAATATGGCACAAACCCCCATTTGGTTTGTTCATGCAAAGAATGATACTACCTTGCGCCCTGAAAATAATACAATCCCTACCTATAATCGGTTAATCGAGGCTGGCGCACCAAATGTTCATCTATCTTTATTTGATGATGTACATGATACCTCAGGTCTTTATAAAAATTTAGATGGGACTCCCTACCAATACGACGGTCATTGGTCCTGGATTTATGTTTATAACAATGACGTAGAAACTTCAATAAATGGGCAAACCATAACTCTTATGGAATGGATGGCTGACCAAAAAAAGTAATCAACTGTAGCGGATGATTAGGCCATGGAAAATTCCAATGCGGCGACGTCTCGGCTCAATCAAAGAGATATTAATAGCAAATAGTGTTTTTTGCTTTTCCAGTCTAACTTCGATTACCTAAACTATACTAAAAAGGGCTATCCAAAAAGTCAGTAAAAAATGACTTTCATGGATAACCCTTTCTTCTATCTTTTGCAGAATATAATTTAGAAAATTCAAACGAAGTTGCTCCTCGTTTTATATTATGGTGATGCGACAACAATAAATGGGCAACCCATTCTTATGGAATGGCAGGCTGCTCAAACAAATGCTCAACTGCAACAATTAATTATATAATCGTGTAGTCACAACAAAATGTGTAAGTGTCCGTTACTTAGACTTGTCCCTTTTATTCTGCGGACACATGACAGTAAGCTACTGGGCTCAATGACAAAAAGGGCTATCCTATAAGTCAGTTTACATTGACTTACAAGAATAACCCTTATTTTTATATCCTAAAAACAAAGACCATCATAATCTTCAGGAAAATTATATACGCATCAAAGCTCCATTACGCTTCGGAAGCTCTTGAGCTGTGAGCTGATTCATTTTACAGAAATGGTCAAAAAACTGCTGTGCCAGTTCTTTTTCCTCTGGATCGGTTTTTAAGGAAATGATATCAAGCAAAATTTGGGCCAGCCATGAATTATTAAAATAACGGTATTTTCCTGTATTCCATGACGTTTTTTCCGGGGAATTTTCATTTACGTAATATTCCCAGAAGAGAAGCTGGTTCGACTCCTGTTCTGTAAGTTGGAGTCTGTATTTAGAATGTGCAGGGATTTCTCCGTCTTCACAAAGCTTACCGATAAAGTTTTCATTTACCATATAGACACCTAAAATCTGTCTGTCTTTTTCAGACATGCTGGAATCTCTTCTTGTTAGTAAGACAGCGCTATTTTGGTGCAAGCGAACCGGTTTGCTCGGCTTCCCTTTGTTCACGCCGCTCTTGATTTCACCTGAAAAAACCTTCCAATCTGCGAAAGAACTGCTCTGTTCTTCTTTATCACACCAAAAGACCATTTGTGATTCCGGATGAAGCTTATGGTGTTTCATCAGTTTTTCGTGTTCCCAGCGAAGGACAAGTTTTTTTCGTTGCAGTTTTTTGTCCTCTTCCTTCTTCAACTCAATCTCTTTTTGTTCCATTTCTTGCTTTTGTATGATTTCATCAAGTATTTTTGCATCACTTTTATCATGTAGTTTTAGGTGTTTTCCAAATACATCGGGGAAAACAAATAATTTGGTTTCCGAGCCGAAATGGATTTCGACACTAGAATCATTATGTTTAACAATACTGCCTTCGCCAAACTGCTTGTGTGTAACTTTCTTATTGATTAGATTCATTCTTTTTCCTCCTAATAGAATAAAAATTTTCACCAAACGGTATATAGATCATTTTTATTCTTACTCACTTTCAAGCTCACACATCTGTTTGGATTCCTTTAGGTTTAACTTAACCAATCTGCAAAAAGTCCAGCAGATACGCTCAAAAAACAATTGTAAGATTATTATAACATTTTTTCATCGAATTGACAAATTATCGTTGACAAAATATTTTTATCTAAGGTAAAATAATATGTTTATTATCAACCAACAATCATAATTACGGCTTATAACGATGTATTTTCACGTACAAATCAAAAAACGAGCTCCCATTTATAACAGGAGCTCTTTCTTATCTTATATGAATATACACTGTCGCTTCGCGATATTCACTTAATGCTACATAGAAATTTATCAAGAAATCTCACTTCCTGTTCATCTGAGGTTCCCAGCACTATGTTATGAATAAAAAGGCCGCCCAACCGTCCCTCCAATCAGGACGATCAAGCAGCCTTAACATTTTCTCAGGTTCGGGTCCCTCTTCCCCGAATGATATTAATGACGAGCACAATCGCTGCAACCGCCAATAAGATATGAATGAGGTTTCCGGCTATATCAAATAGGAAGCCAAGGAGCCATACAGCTAATATAATTCCAATAATCGTCCACAGCATCTAATTCACTCACTTTCTTTGATGGATTTAATGAATTAGTACCCCTTACGGATAGAATTGAAACAATTGGTATATTTAACGATTACTGGAACCAAAACCACCCTCACGCTCCTGATGAAGGACTTGGTCATCGTCAGCGATCAAATATTTCTTGAAGATGCCTTGCGCAATCCGCTCCCCCTGATCAATCAATACAGGCTGGGTCCCCCTGTTAACAAGGCAAATACCGATATTGCCGTCATTTCCCGGATTGCCATAATAAGAAGAATCAATGATTCCTGTTCCGTTTGCCAGCACCAGCAAATATTTAACCCCAAGACTGCTTCTTATGTGCACTTCAAGCAGTTCATCTATCTGCATATAGGCTTTGACGTCCGTCCAGAAAAGATGCTTGGCGCCCGGCTCAAGCGTGACGGTTTCATTGGCGAAAAAATCATAGCCGGCAGAGCCGCTATCGCCCCTGATTGGGAGCTGAATGCTCACATTTTCATGCTTTCTGAATGCTTTTTCTACTACTTCAAATCCTCTTGTTTTCTTCATTATTACTTTCCTCACTGTTCATTTCTTTTCAAGCTAGATATCCATAATCCCGGAAATAATGCTTGATACTTCTTTGTCAAAAAACGTTCGTCAATCAGGATTAGCTTACCCCTGTCCTCCTCGGTGCGAATCAACCGGCCTCCCGCTTGCATTACCTTATTCATGCCCGGATAGACATAAGCATAATCAAAACCATTCACCCCAAGAGATTGGTAATAGTCTTTGATGAGGTTACGGTCCTCATTCACTTGTGGCATGCCTACCCCGATGATAATGACCCCGCTTAAGGCCTCGCCAATCAGATCGATTCCCTCAGAGAAGACTCCGCCCAACACGGCGAAGCCAATGATGGGTTTTCCCTTCCTATTTTCGAAAGCATGGAGAAACGCCTCACGCTCATCCTCAGTCATCCCCTGTGACTGAACGAGCACCTGATGGGTTTCACCCAAATCCTCTAAATAAGCGGTCACCAATAACATGTATTGATAGGAGGGGAAGAAGATGAGGTAATTATCCATAACGGAGGCATTGTTTCGAATAGCCTCCGCTATGGATTGGGCTGTTCTTTCCCGATCTTTGTATTTCGTCGAAAGGCCAAGGATTTGTACCTCCAGCTGCTCATCCGAAAACGGAGACGGTACAGAGAGCGCATAATCTTCCGAATCACCACCAAGGGCATCCATATAGTATTTGGCAGGTGTTAAGGTCGCCGAAAAGAAGATTTTTGCCGCAAAGCCTTTGGACATCGATGCAAGATTGGCAGATGGATCTAGGCAATAGATTTTCAGCCCCATATTTTGCTGTTCAAAGAATAGCTTCGTCACATAGGCGCCACTATAATACTTCGCGATTCGGAGAAAGCCTTGCGCGTTGAAATAAACATCAAGCAAGGCCGCAGCGTTTTCTCCGCTTCTAGCAAGCTCCCCTTCCATGACAAGTACAAACTGCTCAATTAAACGAATAAATTCTTCCGGCTTTTCCTTATCCACCTGAATTCTCGCTTGTCCCATCCCTTTTTTCGCATCGATGAAGTACCGATTGACCGCCTTGGCCACTTCTGATAATGAAGGGTTTGTTCGTTTAAAATCGCGCTGCAATTGGAGAAAGTCCTTTTTCCATAAGGTTTTCGAGAACATCTCCCTGCCCCGATCGACAAGATTATGGGCCTCATCTATCAGCAGCACCGTTCCCTTGCGCTCTTCTTCAAACAGTCGTTTCAGGGACACACCAGGGTCAAAAATATAATTATAATCACAAATAAGCACATCAGAAAGATACGCCAATTCAATCGAATACTCAAAAGGACAGACTCGATGCTTCCGGGAGTAAGCCTGAATGGTTTCCTTATCCATGATATTCTCATGGGTAAGGATATCGAGGATGGCCTCATTAATCCGGTCAAAATGGCCTTCCTCATATAGGCATTGCACGCCTCCATATTCATCCGCCGGACCCTCGCACATCTTTTCCTTAGCGGTCAGGGAAACTGACTTTACCTTCAGCCCCTTATCAGCAAGCATCCTCATTGTGCTCTCGGCGACTTTCTTCGTCGTTGTCTTGCCAGTCAAGTAAATGATTTTC
>CAJGCH010000204.1 GCA_904501845.1 uncultured Bacillaceae bacterium
AAGGCAAATAATCAAAGCATCCTGATTATATCTTTTTTTCCATGACAATATCTGTTTCAATATAGCCTAATTTTTCATAGAGTGCTTGTGCTGATTTGTTATGGCCAAAGACATGGAGCTTGATGCTAGCTAGTCCTAGTTTATGTGCTATATTTTCTATTTCTTGCATGGCGGCCTTCCCATAGCCGCGGCCTTGATGGACTTCTTTAATGTTTATGTCAAAAATAAATCCTTTGTCAGCGGAGCGCTTGGCAAGCCAAATCATCCCCACTTCTTGTTCCCCGTCCCGAATAATGAATAGCTTGTTGTTGATTGTTTTTTCGCCGTCTGGCAATAGCTTCTCATATTCTTGAGCTGACCTGCTAATGGCTTCATGCTCCTCCCAATTGCCGGCTCTAACGTGTTCGGCAGCATAGTTTTTGATCGCAAAACGGAGATATCGTTGAAACTCATCTGTGTTCATTTCCTCTAATCTGATCAATTTATTTTCCCCCTTGCTTTTAGGTGAATAGGCACCTGTACATATAAATTACCATAAAAAGCAAATGTTTTGATGGGCAAAAAGAATATAGACGAACCATTCACTCTTCTTAAACATTGTTATTCTTTAATGTCCAATGGAGTAATGTAATCATAATTTGCGCTTAATTAGGAATGATATAGGTTAAAAGGAGGCTTAACTGATGAAACGAAAAAGTGTCGTTCTTCTATGTTTGCTTGTCCTATGTCTACCGGGAGGTGCCTTGGCTGAGGGGAAAATCCCGATACTGATGTATCATTCCATTGCTGAATTTAAAGGGAAGGGGGATAAAGATTTATATGTCTCCCCAGCAGAGTTTGAGAGACAAGTACTCTATTTGCGTGAAAATGGATTCACACCGCTGACCTTTGAGGAATGGGATAAGCGAGAGGATGTCACGAAGCCTATTTTCCTTACCTTTGACGACGGGTATAAGAACAATTTGAAGGCCTATGAGATCTTTAAAAAGCTGAAAACAGCAGATTTTACACCGAAAGGAACATTTTTTGTGATTTCTGATTTTATCGGACGCCAAAATCGCTTGTCAGAATCCGATTTAAAAATGTTAGTGGCATCCGACCTTGTTTCTGTGCAATCTCATACAGCGTCTCATCCGGAATTGACGAAGATTGATGACCTGGATGCTGAATTGAAAGGCTCGAAGGAAGCAATCGAGGAGATTACAAACAAGCCGGTAATAGCTTTAGCCTATCCATTTGGAAGCTTCAATCAAAAGGTCATCGCCGAAACGAAGAAGGAGTATGATTTCGGTATTGCAACGGCATTGAATGAAAGCGGCGGGGAAAATGCGAGATATGAATTGTCGCGGATCTTCGTAACTGGCTCTATGACATTAGACCAATTTGCCAGGGCTGTGGAAAGAAGCCAAAGGAAGGCGCCGGAATAGAACCGGCGCCTTTTTGCGTTCTTCTATATAGGCGATTAATCAACCTTCTGCCCGACCCTCATGGAGCGAATCGGGAGGGGAGCATGGTGAACAGAGCGCATCCATGACCAAATAACTGACGCAAGCAGGATAAAGCCGACATAGCCCATGATTGGGTAAACGGTGTTGACCAAGGTCGTAAATCCGGCAAAGCTAAGCGCAAAGCCGATGATGCCGACCGCACTGACCGATATGCTGAAATAACGGCCTTGCGGCACGAAACGAACGGTGAAGGAATAGAACATTCCGACACATGTGTTATAAATCATTGCCAGCAGGATGATGGATAACACATTCCCGACTAGAGGGGATATCAAGTTCGCTAAATAAAGCGTCGGCATATCCTTTTGCTGCATGACGGCTAAATCCGTCATCATGCCGGCGTTGATGAGGAGAAGCAGGACCCCTAAAAGAATTCCTCCCATGATGCCGCCTATCCCTGCCTGCTTCTTATCCTTGAATGTCCCGCCGATAACAGAGAGCATGGAGAAACCGACCGCGACATTAAAGGATACATAGAGCAATCCGCTCATGACCCAGTTGGAAGCCGATGCTTGCGTGATATCCGCATAATGATTGACTTGACCTGGATTGATGCCATTCTTTATGAGTGCATAAGCGACAATCACGATGACAATCACAAGAAGAAACGGAGTAATCGAGCTGATGATGCCGATAATCCGTTCAACCTTCAAAAGCATCGTCAGGACAGTGATAACCGTCATACCCATGGCACCGATGAAAGCGGGAACGCCGAACTGCTGTTCAACAATTGAGCCTGCTCCGGCAATCATGATGACTCCAACGCCAAACAAGAAGAAGGATAGCACGATATCAAGCGCGTTTCCTAGATAACGGCCACAAAGTACCGTGATGATTTCTTTATGGGACGTTGCTTGCAGATGGCTGCTCAGCTGAGCGACCTGCATGCCAATAAAGGCGAACAGGACGGTGGCTAAAAGGATGGCTGGGATGCTGTACATCCCGAAGTTGGTGAAAAACTGCAGGATTTCCTGTCCGGAGCCAAATCCGGCGCCAACGATGACCCCGACGAAAGCCCCGGCTAAATAGATGCTTTTTTTCATATGTAGGATACCTCGTTTGAAATGAAATCGATTAGATTTCAGATTATTTATACTATATTAACATAGTATATACTGTTTTGTTTCTATAACGAACTAATTATAGCCTAAAGGAATTTAGTGGAAATTAAAAGCGAAAAGGGTCATGGTATAAAAAAGTCCATGAAAAAGGGAGCATTATTCTTGCCCCCTAAAGTATTATTCCTTTTCTATTTACTCCAGCGGTTTCATCCTGATTGACGCGTTGATCAGGACGGCAATCAGTATCAACCCCATATAACCGAAAAGGGGATAGAAGAAGGATACTAATTGTTTGAAGCCAAAGAAGCTCGCGCCAAATGCAATCAGCAAGGCGCCAATGACGAACCAGTTGAACTTCTTCGTTCGCGGTATATAGAAACGGGTACCGAGCGAGAAGAACATACTGACGGCTGAATTAAAGATCATCGCAAACAGAATGATGGAGTAGATGATGCCGAAAACCGGGGAAATATGATTGGCGAGCCCGAGTGATGGCATATCGTAATCTCCGATAATATCAATCTTAGCAAGAATGGCCAGATGATGAATGAGAATGAGGATGCCAACCCCGATACCGCCAAGCAATCCGCCGTATGAGGCGATTCGCTCTTTTGATTCGTCCCCGCCCATCACGAGTGTCATCGAAGCTCCCATCGTAATGGCAAGCGAAACATAATTGATGACAGATGTAAACCAATGACCGGTAGCAGAAGGCTGCTCAGTCGCCAAGGCCCCCAGTTCCATGAATGAATAATCCTTCGTTACAAGACTGTATACAAACAGGATAACGACTCCGATAATGAGAAAAGGGGTAATGGTGGCGATAATCTTCACGACCCGATCGACATTCGAAAGGACGGAAATCATGACGAGAATAGTCATCAGAATGATTCCGAAATAGTTCGGCATCCCGAATTGCTGGGCAAAAATGGAGCCAGAGCCGGAAATCATGACCACACCTATGCCGAAAAGGATAAAAACGAGGATAGAATCGATGAGAAAGCCTAAGTAACGGCCGCTGATTTTATAGATGGCCTCCTTATGCGAATTGGTGTTGAGCCTGCTGCCTATCTTTGTTAAGACCATTCCTAAATACCCGAATAAAATGATGGAGATAACAGCTCCGATTGTCCCCATCCTGCCAAAGCTTGTGAAATACTGTGAAATTTCTTGTCCTGAAGCAAAGCCTGCACCAATAATAATTCCGATAAAGGCACTGGCGATTTTTATGCTGTTCTTCATGTAGCCTCCTATCAATAGTTGCGGTAGATTGGAGGGTTTTTCACATCAACATATCCCTGTGGAAAATCCCCTCTTTTTTGTGCATACCCTAAATGATGGGGGATAATCATTTTTAACCCAAAAAGACTCCCAAATACTCAAAAAGACTAATTACGCTACTTAAAAACAGGATGCCAGCCAAAAAAAGAGCAGAGATGCTGTTATCCAACATTTCTGCTCTTTCAATCATCGTCCGCAGCTCAGCTGACAGAAGCTGTTTCAAGTTTGCTTAAACGATCATTTACTTCCTCTTCTGTTAAGTCATGCTCGACAACATAGCGGTTGCGCGGATGTGTCCGGCATTCATGGCTGCAGCTGCGCATGTATTTGTGTTCATTCTCTTCGCTGCATAGAATTTGGTCATTGCACTCAGGGTTGGCACAATTCACATAGCGCTCGCAAGGCTCGCCAGTGAAGTGGTCACGGCCGACAATGACGTGCTCGACTTGGTTGATTGGCACGGCAATGCGCTCGTCAAAGACATACATTTGCCCATCCCAAAGCTGACCTTTAACTTCTGGGTCTTTTCCGTAAGTAGCGATGCCTCCGTGCAGCTGTCCGACATCCTCAAAGCCTTCCCGCACGAGCCAGCCGGAGAATTTCTCACAACGAATGCCTCCTGTACAGTAGGTCAAAATTTTCTTTCCCTCAAACATCTCGCGGTTATCACGCACCCATTGCGGCAGTTCACGGAAATTCTTGATATCCGGCTTAACCGCGCCGCGGAAATGTCCTAGTTCATATTCATAATCATTCCGGGCATCAAGGACGATTGTGTTCTCATCCTGCAGGCCTTCGAAGAATTCCTGCGGGCTTAAGTAGCGTCCTGTCAGCTCATTCGGATTTATATCATCTTCTAAACTTAAATTCACAAGTTCTGGGCGAGGGCGTACATGCATCTTCTTAAACGCATGTTCGTCTGATTCGTCAATCTTGAAGACGATATCCTTGAAAAGGGGATCGCTTTTCATCTTATCCATATAGGCCTGTGTCTGTTCAAAATCTCCTGACACTGTGCCGTTAATGCCTTCCTTGGCAACGAGAATACGGCCCTTTAAGCCAAGCTCCTTACAAAATGCTAAATGCTCCGCAGCAAATTCTACTGGCTCCTCGATCGGAGTGTAGTAATAATACAGCAATACTCTGTACTTACTCATGTTCTTACCACCCTATATTTTATATTTGCAAGATATACGTATTAAAAAGGTGATTTTTCAGATACTGTTCTCTTACAAATGAATATTATAGCAGGGATTAGTAAAATGTACTAATTCGGCAACTTAATGGAAAAAGCTATGGTCTTAAATAATCCAAAAAGATGCGTTTCATAATGATTAATTGTTCCTCAGACGTCAGTTCGGGTGACGGCAGATTCTCGTTTCCCTTTAGCGAAAGCTTGAATGTAAATACGGAGAAATTACTCAGAATCGTTGATAATATTTGAGCAGTGCTTAAATCCTGCTTGATACTACCGTCATTTCTGCGGGTCTCAATCAAGCGTGTGAACACGATGGATATCTCATCACGCATGCTGTTGTATATGTCGAGGTCATCAAATGAATCGATGGCGACTGCTTTATAGTTGACGAAGTTATCGAGCAGCTTCGGCATGGCGCCGTTTTGTTCGGACATCTGGCTAATAAAGAAATCCATGACGGCCGTCATCATTTCCATGCAGGAGGAGGTTTCCCG
>CAJGCH010000205.1 GCA_904501845.1 uncultured Bacillaceae bacterium
GGCACTTCCTTGCGAATAGCTGTCGCTGACTTCATCCGCTGGCCGATTTCACTTTCAAAAAACCCGAGAATTTGAGCGACATCAATCTCCTCTGCCTGCTCTTTCGTGATGAATTCCTTCATGATGAGCCTTTCCACCAATGTCAGGATGGATTCTTCTGTCACCGGCTCACGCGCATCAATATGCTGCATGACAAGATGGACAAGCGTACCGCGCTCAGCTGGTGTCATCTTCTTCTCCTGCATGAAGGACGGCCGTTTAAGATTGGCATGCTTGAAACGCGCCTTAACGAGCGTTGCCGCGCTGTATGGATCCTCCGGCTCATTCATTCGTTTCAGTTCGGAGACCGATTGCTTCGACCGTTCGGAAGTAGCACTTCTGTATTTGTACTCCCAGTCCAGCTGCCGCTTAACCCGGTCATGGTATTCCGATTCAATTGAGACAGGCTCCATTTGTTGAATGGATTCAAACAGCCGCTTCGTCTCCAAGCTTTCCTCTTCCTTTGCGGACTGCAGAGAACTTCCGCTGCGAAGGTGAATCTTCCATCTGGAGGGATGTTCCGCAACCTCGCCGCTCGCCCCCTCTGTCACGGATTGATGCCGGCAAAGTGCCGGTCCAATCCAATCCATATAGCTGGATGCATTGGCTCGCACATAATCTGGGAGAAGCCATTCTTCCCTCTTGCCGTAAGCCGACCATTTGTCGAGTGCCTTCACTCCATCAGAAACCGTACCAATCAAATATAATTTCTCCTTGGCACGTGTCAATGCTACATAGAGAACCCGCATTTCCTCTGAGATATTCTCTAACTGCATTTTTTTCTTAAAAGCAATCTGCGGCAAAGATGGATAAGTGATGCGAAGCTCCGGATTCACATAACGGAAAGCAAGCCCCAAGTCCTTATCAATCAGATAGGATTTCCGTACATCCATCTGGTTAAAATTCCGGGACAATCCGCCGAGGAGGACGACCGGGAATTCAAGCCCCTTGCTGCTGTGAATCGTCATCAGACGGACTACATCCTCCTGCTCGCCGAGCGCACGTGCCGCACCCAGGTCGCTTCCCCTTTCCCTCATCCGGTCAATGAACCGGAGGAAGCGGAAAATTCCGCGGAACGAGCTTTCCTCATATTGGCGCGCCCTTGTATAGAGCGCCAGCAAATTGGCCTGTCTTTGCTTTCCGCCAGGCATCCCGCCAACGAAATCATAATAGCCTGTATCGCGATAAAGCTGCCAAATGAGGCTGGATAAAGCACCTTGACGTGCCGCCGTCCGCCATGTATCCATCTGCTTAAAAAAGTTCTGAACCCGCGGATAGGCAGGACCGTATTTTTCGACAGAGCCAGTACGGCAATATTCTTTCAGCGCCTCATAAAAGGTTCCTTTCGGCATGGCGATACGGATATCTGCCAGTTCCTCTTCATTCAGCCCAACTATCGGCGAACGCAGCACTGAAGCAAGCGGAATATCCTGATACGGATTGTCGATAATTTGCAGCAAGGAAATCATGATGGCCACTTCTGTCGCCTCAAAATAACCGGTCGAAAGATCTGCATATACCGGTATCCCTTGTGCCCTGAACTCATCCATGATGGCCGGAGCCCATGGCATGGAGCGCAGCAGGATAACAATGTCCCGATAAGTAATATTACGGTATGTCTTCGTTTTCGCATCATAAATCTTGCGGCGTTCCTCAATCAACTGCTTGACGATTTCCGCCATCTGCCTTGCTTCAAGAAGCACGGCTTCAATATCCTCTTCCTCTTCATCAGTTGCCACGGCCGTTTCCTCTGATTTGTCAATCAGATAGAGTTCAATCGGATATTCTTCATCCTCCGGATAGGCTGCTCCTTTTTTCAGCTCAGCCGCATCATCATACTCAATTTCACCAACCGTCTTTCCCATAAGCTGCTTGAATAAATAATTCGTTCCGGCAAGCACTTCATGCCGGCTGCGGAAGTTTTTGTTCAAATCAATCTTCATTCCGCTCTCGTCCGAGTCAGGCAAGAATCGACGATATTTGCCCATGAACAAATTCGGCTCAGCTAGACGGAAACGATAGATTGACTGCTTCACATCCCCAACCATAAACATATTTCCGGTCGCTTCCCCATCTTCTGTCACGAGCTGGAGGATGGTTTCTTGAACCATATTCGTATCCTGGTATTCATCCACCAGCACTTCTTTGAACTTCTTCCGATACTCAAGCGCAACCGGGCTTGGCACTAAACCTGTCTCCTCCTTGGTCGCAAGGATGTCCAAGGCCATATGCTCAAGATCGGAAAAGTCGACAATGCCCCTCTCAAGCTTTGCTTGGGTGAATCGCTGCTGGAAAGCTTGGACAAGACGGGCGAGCGTGATGACATATGGCTTCATATCAGCCATGTCCCTGATGAAGCTCTCTTCCTTCCTGAAGAAGAGGTCATCGGCAATCGCCTTGATTGACTTTTTCACATTGTCGCGAATCGTTTTCGCTCGCTTAGCAAGATCCTCATCACATGTGCCTTTGCGAATGGACTTCGCCTTCACGAAGCTTGCTCCATTAAAGGCATCTGACATCGCTGACCATCCATTTTGCACGGATTGCCAAAGCCCGTCAATCACAGCCTCATCCGCCTTGAAGGTCTCTCCTAAAGCGGCTGGCCCATCAGGGAGAAGGGTCAATTGATAGCCCTCCTCAATCATTTCCTTAGCCGCCTGCAGACGCATCTTGATGTCAAACTCGAGCACCGGATAGAAAGGCAGTTCTTCAATCTTTGCGGCTGGGGCGATTTCATACATCTCCTCCAATCCCTCAAGCCATGCTTTCGGGTCAGGGTTTGAACGGGCAAAATCATCCAGCCTGCGGATAATCTCTAAGATTGTCCGGTCGCTCCGGTCATCGGTAAAAGCATCGACAAGACGGAAGAAGTCCTCATTATCCGGGATACCGTATTCGTTCTCTAGCATTTCCTCCAACGCTTCATCACGAATAAGCTCCATTTCTGTTGCATCGCCAATCCTAAAGCCCGGGTCAATGTCGAGCAAATAATAATGGCTTCTGACAATTTCCAAACAGAAAGAGTGAAGCGTGGAAATGGATGCTTTATTTAATAAGCCCAGCTGTTTGCGCAAATGCCTGGAGCCTGGCTGCCGCTTAATTTCTTTCTCTAAAGCGTCCGCAATCCGGTGGCGCATCTCGGCAGCCGACGCATTGGTAAACGTTACGATTAACAAGCGGTCCACATCAAGAGGCTGATCCTCTGAAATGACCTTCTTGATGATTCGCTCAACGAGTACGGCGGTCTTTCCGCTCCCGGCTGCAGCGGCAACGAGAATATCACTGCCGCCTGAGACAATGGCCTTCCATTGGTCATCTGTCCAAAGCGCATCAGCCGGCTTGGCCGGCAACGGTGTTCGTTCATTCATCCGCTTCTTCCTCCTCCCTCAATGCGGCAAAGATGACTTCCTTCTTTGACGGTTTTAAGATTCGATATTCATTGGTTTCAAGAGACGGGTCAAATTGACATACGGTCTTATACTGACAGAATGTGCATGGCATCTTATTCTGCAGCCTATATGGTTTGATGTCTGAGACTCCGCTTGTGATTGCTGTTCCGGTATCCGTATAAATCTTTTTCACATGCTTACTTAGAAGTGAGAACTCCTCTTCGCTTGCAATTTTTGACGCAGCGGTAAATGTTCCGTCTTTCTTGAATCCTGCAGGTACAATCAACGATTCTCCGCCTTCAAGGTCTGAGTCCATCATCTTGACCACCTCATCATCGCCAAGCAATAGCCCCTTCATCTTAAAACTTTTAAATACTTCTCTCTCAATTTGTTCAAGCGTATAAACGCCATTATTCTTGATCATTGGATTATGGACATGGAAATACAATACCCCTGCCGGCTTCGCCTGCTTGCCGACCAATAACGGCGAATGCGTGACGGCGATATCCAAGTAGGTCAGCATCTGCAAAGCCAGACCATAATAAATCTCCGTAAAATTCAAATCCTTGGAGCTTGATTTATAGTCGACGATTCGTAAATATGTGCCATCTCCAACATCCGCACGGTCTACCCGGTCAATTCGGCCGGCCAGCTCCATCTTCGTCCCATTCTTCAAGGAAAAGGTTAATGGCGGCAAGGTTCCTCGCTTCCCAAACCCCAGCTCAAGCCCAATCGGAGAGAACTGGCTATTCCTAGCCTGGCCGCTCAATGTAATAGATGCTCGGCCGACAACATGCTCAAGCTTCCTCTTTAAGTAGTGGAATCGGTTTGAAGAGAGCAGGATTTCATTTTGCAGCTTCGGTGCCATCAGCTCTACCGCTTTGCGGGCAAGCGCCAGACATTGTTCATTTGTCATCGCGCCCCATGTTGTGCCGCTCTCGATGATTTGCTCTGTCATCCACTGGAGAGCTCCGTGGAACATTTCGCCGATATCCGGTGCTTCTAGCTTGTACACTTCTCGGTCACGCAGCCGGAGTCCATGGGAGGTGTAATGGGCAAATGGACAGCTATTAAAGAGCTCCATCCTCGATACACTTCCTTGAATGGTCTCTCCGTATAATTCCTGTGCTTTTTGGTCAGGAATTCTTTTCGCCTGATTCTCATAGGACAGGGCAGAAAGAACAAAGGATGCCTGATCCTTCATCGGTCCGTCCTGGCGATATTCATTGTAGACATCCCACCAAATATCAGATACCGGATAGTTTTTCTTCTTCTGCAGCAGCTGTCCGGCAAGGAAGGAAAGCGTCGCCCTAGTATGGACGATATATTCAAGCTGAAGCTCATCGCTCATTTCTGCCGGGTCATGCACAAAGAAGGTTTCTTTATGATTCACATATAAATCCTTAATTCTCTTTATATAGGACGAGGCAAGCAGCTGCTTGCCCTCATCATCAGCAAGCGGATAGGAATAATAGGTATAATCCGATGCGAGCAAAAAGGCCTTGTATGCGGCAAATTCCTCATCGAGCAACCTTGTCTTAGAGGTAGGCGCAAGCTTCAGCCCCGCAGATTGCAGCTTTTCGCGGTCTGCATCCGATAAAATCCCCTCATCACTCATCCTTCCGGGAATCACCCCTTCATTCAAGCCTGCGATAAAGGCTATTTTCACATTTTGCGGACGTGATAAATCGAGATTCGTAACGACGACCTGGTCAAGGGATGGCGGAATTAAAGAGAAGGTCAATGTTTCTAAACCGCTCTCCATAATCGCCGAGAACTTCTTCATCGTAATTGGCCTCTCACCGGCAATCTCAACAAATTGATCAAGCAAATCCATGACACAATTCCAAGCCTGTCCATGCTCGGCTGCACGGGTGAGCTGAGCTCCTCCCTCATCCATTTCAGCAAGTCGCTCAAGCTTTGCCGGTACCGCTAGCTCATCAAGATACTGATAAATTGCTTGGGCATAATCCACTCCAAGCTTCGCCTTTTTCATTCGGTTCATGAGGCGGCGCAGCGGTTCAGCCACTTCTTCCTTAATAGCGTTGATTTCTGCCTCGATCTTTAATTCGGCATCGGTTTGAGCGGTATCAAC
>CAJGCH010000206.1 GCA_904501845.1 uncultured Bacillaceae bacterium
CCTTGCTTGTACCAGTTCGGGATGACGGTTTCCGCTTCTCCGACCTCAAATTCTACATTCGTGATTTCATTTAGCGCAGCATTTTTGCGGGCATCTTCTATTGCTTCAGGCACGATTTCAACACCGTATACTTTCTTCGCCTTTTTCGCCAGGAAGAGGGAAATCGTCCCGATGCCGCAGTATGCGTCTATGACGGTTTCATTGCCGGACAGGTCTGCATATTCGAGCGTTTTATCATAAAGGACTTTTGTTTGCACAGGATTCACCTGATAAAAGGACCTTGGTGAAATCTCAAATTTGATGTCACCAATATAATCTGAGATGACATCCGCTCCCCACAACGTGATTGTCTGATCACCAAGGATGACGTTCGTCCGCTTCGTGTTAACATTCTGGATGATGGATGTGATGTTTGGCACCGCCTTGACAATCTCTTCAACAATCTTCCTGCGGTTCGGCATATCTGGCGTCCGTGTCACCAGCACAATCATGAGCTCGCCTGTCACCTGACCTGTACGGACCATAATGTGGCGAAGCGTGCCCTTATGCTGCTTTTCATTATAAGCTTTGACGCCATGCTTCTCACAGATTCCCTTCACAAGACGAATCATCTCATCATTCTCTGTAAATTGAATCAAGCATTCTTCCATATTAATGATTTCATGGGAGCGTTTCGCATAAAAGCCTGCAACAAGGCCGCCTTCCATTTCACCGACTGGCACCTGCGCCTTATTGCGGTAATTCCATGGCTCATTCATGCCCAGCACAGGAAGAACATTCACCTCTTCCAGCTTGCCGATACGGGTCATCAGCTCTCGAACCATTTTCTCCTTGGCCCTAAGCTGACCTTCATAGGATAAATGCTGCAGCTGGCAGCCGCCGCATTGCTTATAAATCGGGCATGGCGGCTCAACTCTATCCGCACTTTCCTCATAAAGTTCCATTAAGCGTCCGAAGCCGTAGCCTTTATTGAGCTTCGTCACCTTAATCTTCGCCTTCTCTCCTGGAAGACCATACGGGACAAAGATTGGATAGCCATCGATTTTAGCCACGCCAGACCCCTCATGGGTCAAATCCTCAAATACAACATCTATATAATCATTTTTTTGAATTGGAGCCATTTTCTTTTCAGTCATTTATTGCAACCTCGATTTTTATTGAAGTAATGATGATTGTATCACAAAATAGGATAGACCGATAATATGCGATTCTATCCATTAAAAAACCAACTTCCTTATAGAAGTTGGTCAATTTCCGGAAGATTCTTCAATCGTTCGGATTCTTGGATGGTTAGAAGATGACGGTCTGTGATTTTCTGCTGCTCATGTACATGCTCCGGTACAAATACCTCGAAATGACGGTACAGGTTCACAAATTCAGCTGGAGCCAAGCCCCCAAATTCACCATCGAGGTTCAATAGTAATTTTTCTGGTGAGCTGACCTTAATACGGTTAGCTTTCGAATAGATAACCGATGGGTCATTAATATGTTCACCGCGAATGGCCATGGTCACTACACGGACAAAGTCAGCCAAATTGATTTTCTTCAGAATAATCAAGGAAAACATGCCATCATTCAAGGACGCATCTGGTGCAAGCCGTTCGAATCCGCCAACCGAGTTCGTGTTCGCGACAAGAAACAGCATGGCATCCCCTTCAAAAAGCTTTCCGTCATACTCAATCCTCATTGGCGTTGCCTTTAAGGATGGGAGCATCTCAATCCCTTTCATATAATAGGCCAGCTGTCCAAGCACGGTCTTCAGCTTACTAGGCACATCATAGGTTAATTCCGTTAAGCGTCCGCCGCCGGCAATATTAATAAAATAGCGGTCATTCATTTGGCCGATATCAATCGGAATGGTTAAGCCGCCAGCAATGATATCCGCAGCATCAAGCACAGATTTAGTGGAGATTCTTAGCGCCCGCGCAAAATCGTTTGTTGTGCCGACAGGGATAATCCCAAGCTTTGGACGAAATTCATGCCCGGCAAGACCATTGACAACCTCATAAATTGTCCCATCGCCTCCAGCTGCGATGACAACATCATATTTCCGTTCAATCGCGATCTCAGCCGCTCTGGTCGCATCACCCTCGCCTGTCGTTGCATGGCAGGAGGTTTCATACCCAGCTTTTTCGAGCTTCTCCAATACTTCTGGCAACTGGCGTTTGAATGCCTCTTTCCCTGAAGTCGGATTATAGATAATTCTTGCTTTTTTCATATTCATTCATCATCCTATATAAAATTCAAAGTATTTGCGCACAGAAGTTTATATCCATTATAACGCCACCATAAATCAATTGCCATATCTGGCCACTTTATTAGGGGGCTATATCTCCATCAAGCTCCATGAGAATGGCATCACCGTTACTGCCGACCTTCACCTTGGCATAGTCCGCATTCTCCTCTGCCCATTCTCCTGTCCCTTCCTCAATGAAGAAGGACTCAATTCCATACGTGATTCTATCTCCATTGAGTTCTCCCTGCAGGATTACCTCATCACTTCCGCTCAACTGCTCTCTTGCTTCTTCCATATTATCATAAACCTTTTTAATTTGAGAAATCCCATCCTCATCTTTCTCAAGGAGAACATAGACACGGCCACTGTGTTCATCAACCCCTGGTTCATATAGGCTAATATTATATGCCAGGTCTACATAATCCCCTTGCAGGAACGCTCGCGGGTCCACCGGCTCAACTTTCAGCATAATCTCCGTACCATTACGCAGCAGAATTTCCTTTTGTGTAATAATAGCGCCAATCATAAGCAGCTGCAAAAGGACAATTGGCAGCCATTTACGGATGCCGCCAAGAATAAATGCTCCCCGCTTTGTTCCCTCTCCCGAATAGCGCTTATCTAAATACAGGGCTATCAGGAAGAAAACAGCGCCTGCCACTGCAAACGTCAGAGACTTATGAAGCAGCTTCCAAAACAGGTCATAATACTTATAGCCAAAAAAAGCAATCAGGTAGGCAAAGACGGCATATTCCAGCCAGTGCCGCTGATTCTGTACAGCCACTTTATACGTTTTATAAAGCAAAAAGGCCAAATAGGTAAGATTAGATAAATAATAAAGCACCGAATGCTCCGAGAAGAAGGTCAGCACGAACCATAAGGTCAGTCCCGCAACCAGATTCCAGCCTTTCGCGAATGGCTCTGAGATAAGAATATAAAGGCCGAGTGCGAGCAAAAGCAGGCTAAGGAGCCCATAATCAAACGAAAGGTCTGGCATAACCCTAAAAATAGTCAGCCCTGCCCCATACAAGAAAGCCACGATCAAAAACGGATATACCGCCCTCGTCCGCTCATGCCATAGGGTGTAACCAATGATGACCATATAGATCAATAGCACGGGAATTGAGAAATCCCAAAGCACCCCTGTGGCAATTCCAAGACCTGATAACATGAACGTATATCGAAGAATGGACTGGCTCTTCTCTATCCGGGTTCCAATTGGAACAAGGACGAGTGCACATAATAAAATCCATTCGGCTCCTTCTAGATTGAACAAGTAAAAAATACTTAGCGCAGAGGAAACAATCAGCAGGACTGCTAAAAAAATCGATACAGTTTTAATGAGCTGATAAATCCATCTGTTCTCACCTGATGTTTTCCGAGTAAGCTTTGTGACCCAAATGGAGCCTGCCGCAATCAAACCGATGCTAAGTAAAAAGCCAAACAAATACACAAGCAGACCAGATATCCATGAAGTAATCATGAAGAATTGGCTAATAAGGAGAATGGCGACCCCAAGCGAAGCCAGCACAATCAGCACCTTATTCTCCGTCTTGATGAGGTAACGATAATAAATCATTGCATAGAGGATACCGATGAGAACATAGACGATAATCCCAACAAACGAGAACGGCTCATCATAAAATAAATACCGTCCTGTCCAATCCATCGTCACCTCAATAGCAAGCATCTGCACCCATGCTGCTGCCAGGTACGAGACCAGCTTCGGCTTCCTTGAAGCACACAGAAACATGATAATCGCATTGACTAACAGAATCGCTAAGGTGATTACCGTCTCTTCTGTACCCGTTCGCTCAATCCATCTGTCCGCCGGATAAAAGTAAATATACAAAGTAAGATTAAATAGAATGTAAGATTGCACTGAAAACACTGGGAATTTCGTCACAATGGCCAGCAAAACAGAAGGAATAAGCCAAATCAGGAAGAACGTATACCCGTCCGCATGCGAATTATAGATTTGACCAATAAGCGCAACTGCAGCCCCGAATGCAATGGAACCCCCCCAGAAAATCCAGGCACCCACATCGCCAAGACCCGGCCGCCATTTCGCAAATCCATAGCCAACACCATAAAACAGGACTATTAACGAACAGGCTAGCGCTACCTTTGAAACGTGGCTCATTCCACCCCAGTTCGCCGCAAAGAAATAAATGATGGCACTTAGCCAAAATAATAACCCGATAAAATAGGTTGTCTTCACTGCCTTGATCCTTTTCAAGTCGCTCACCTCCATATTTAGTTATATTCGGTTTTGATTCCCTATATCCTTATTGTACCAAATTAATAGATTAGCAAATTAGTTTATTATCCCTTCCGCAAAATAATCATCTAATTAATCCGCTTCACTTCTTTTAGTTTCAGTCCATCAAAGGTCATTCTATAAACATCAGGCATCGCAAGCTCCTTCCAAAAAGAATAATCATATTGCGCATCGAAATGATTCATGATTAGAACCATGATATTGCCATGGGTTCCTATGACAATATTTTTCTCCTTATATGTTTGCAACACATGAAGAGTCGCATCCGCTCCGCGCTTCTGCGCAGCAAGATTGGACTCCCCGCCTTCATAGGAAAAGGCTGGATTCTGCCAAAGTTTTGTGATAGCTTGGTCAAAGTTTTCTACCGGATTTTCGGCCAATTGCCGGTCCCTAAAGCCATCTTCAATCATGATTTCAGAGCCAATCCAATCAGCGATCCCTTGCACCGTCTGTATGGCCCTTTTATATGGACTTGCGAGGACATAGTGAATGTTTTCATGCTTCAAGCTTTCCGTCATTCTTTCCGTATCCATACAACCTTTATGTGATAATGGCCTTCCTAGTTCATCAGGTGTATAGGTCGAATGGGCATGCCTGACAAAATAAATATTGGTTTGCATCCTGTCGCTCCTTCTAGAAAAATTCATATAATCCGTTATTAAAATACGTAAATTCATCCTCGCGTGCCCGGTATCTTGTATAGTCTTTATAAAAAGCATCTATAATCAATAATGCTTTATTGATAGCAGGCTGTTTTTACAGCCCGTCTACCGACTTGATTCTGGGGATAGCTGCATATGATTTCCTCTATTTCTTCCGAATGGACAGCATATATTGAGCATTCGTGAAGATGAGAATAAAGAGGATGATGAGGATTCCCGCTAATTGTGAGACACCCGATAGGACTGAATAGGCAATGAGTGCCAATACCGCAAAGAATAAGAGCATGTTGATACTC
>CAJGCH010000207.1 GCA_904501845.1 uncultured Bacillaceae bacterium
AATAACGGTAAGCCCATGATATATATATGTTTGCTCATTCTGTACTAATATAAATTTTATTTAATATATAACAGTTTAGTCTGAAAACATATAATTTTTCTGCAAGTAAGCGTTACAAACATTTTGTTTGACTAGTATAAGTATGTTGGGTAAACTTTAATTATTCATACAATTGTACTATTTATACCAGAGGAAATATTGATACAGATGACCTTTAGCAACTTATCTTTTAGTTTTCCTGTGGAAAGCTAGTAGTTGTATATTTATTTTACTATTTACTATATTGAGAAAGGGAGATGTGGAATCTTATGGCTTCTAAACAACAAAAAGTCCTATTCGAGGCACAGAAGCAATTGGATAGCGTCAACGAGCAATTCAAAACGTTACAGATTTTGAATGAAGAGGGGGAAGTTGTTAACGAAGCAGCGATGCCTGACTTAACAGATGAGCAGCTTCAAGAGTTGATGAAACGTATGGTTTACACTCGTATTTTGGACCAGCGTTCCATTTCTTTGAACAGACAAGGAAGATTAGGTTTCTATGCACCGACTGCGGGTCAAGAAGCTTCCCAGCTAGCATCACAATTTGCTCTTGAAAAAGAAGATTTCATTCTTCCTGGCTATCGTGATGTTCCGCAAATGATTTGGCATGGCCTTCCATTGAGCAAGGCATTCTTATTCTCTCGCGGACATTTTGCCGGGAACCAAATTCCAGAAGGTGTTAATGTGATTTCTCCGCAAATCATCATTGGTGCCCAATACATTCAATGTGCCGGAGTTGCACTTGGCATGAAGAAAAACAATGCGAAATCAGTCGCTGTTACATACACAGGTGATGGCGGTACATCTCAAGGTGACTTCTACGAAGGTATTAACTTTGCGGGTGCTTACAAAGCTCCAGCCATCTTTATCGTTCAAAACAACCGTTTCGCTATTTCTACACCTGTAGAGGCTCAATCTGCGTCTCGCACGCTTGCACAAAAAGCGGTTGCAGCAGGAATCCCAGGCGTTCAAGTAGACGGTATGGACCCGCTTGCTGTATATGCAGTCGTGAAAGAAGCTCGTGAAAGAGCAATTAATGGTGAAGGTCCTACATTGATCGAAACATTAACTTACCGTTATGGTCCTCATACAATGGCAGGCGATGACCCAACTCGTTACCGTACAGCTGACCTTGATAATGAGTGGGAGAAAAAAGATCCGCTTGTTCGTTTCCGCAAGTTCTTGGAAACTAAAGGACTTTGGAGCGAGGAAAAAGAAAACGAAGTAATTGAACAAGCGAAAGAAGATATTAAACAAGCCATTAAAGAGGCTGACAATACACCAAAACAAAAAGTTACAGATTTAATTACAAATATGTTTGAAACGCTTCCTCCTAACCTAGAGGAGCAATATGAAATTTATGCAGAAAAGGAGTCGAAGTAAGCCATGGCCCAAATGACAATGATTCAAGCCATCACAGATGCATTGCGTACAGAAATGCGCAATGACCCGAAAGTTCTCGTATTTGGTGAGGACGTTGGAGTTAACGGCGGGGTTTTCCGTGCAACGGAAGGATTACAAAAGGAATTCGGTGAGGACCGTGTGTTCGATACTCCTTTAGCTGAGTCCGGTATCGGCGGTTTGGCGATTGGTCTTGGTTTGCAAGGTTACCGTCCTGTCCCTGAAATCCAGTTCTTCGGATTTGTTTTCGAAGTGATGGACTCCATCGCAGGACAAATGGCGCGCATGAGATACCGTTCCGGCGGAAGATATCATTCTCCGGTTACAATCCGTTCACCATTCGGCGGCGGCGTTCATACACCTGAGATGCACGCAGACAGCCTTGAAGGATTAATGGCCCAAACACCAGGTGTTAAGGTTGTTATACCGTCCACTCCATATGATGCGAAAGGTTTGCTGATTTCTTCCATTCGTGACAATGACCCAGTCATTTTCTTAGAGCATATGAAGCTATATCGTTCATTCCGTCAGGAAGTACCTGAAGAAGAGTACACTATTCCACTTGGAAAAGCAGATGTGAAAAGAGAAGGTACTGACCTTTCCATCATCACATACGGTGCAATGGTACAAGAATCTCTCAAAGCAGCTGAACAGCTTGAAAAAGAAGGCGTTTCTGCGGAAGTTATTGACTTGCGTACAATCAGCCCGCTTGATATCGAAACAATCATTGCTTCTGTTGAAAAAACAGGAAGAGCGATTGTCGTTCAAGAAGCACAAAAACAAGCAGGGATCGCTTCTCAAGTCGTTGCTGAAATCAATGACCGTGCGATTTTGAGCTTAGAGGCTCCTGTTCTTCGCGTAACTGCGCCTGATACAGTATTTGCATTCTCTCAAGCTGAGCCAATTTGGCTTCCAAATCACAAAGATGTTCTTGAAACTGCGAAAAAAGTGCTAGAGTTTTAATTTTATTCAGCGGAAGTCTCTCACTTCTATAAGTGGCGAGACGAAAGCGAGTTAACAATATTATTCAGTGAGTGCATGCTCCGGCTGAAATATTGTTAAGGCCTCGGAGTATGGCAAAATGGGTTTCAGGCGTGGCCTGAACAACTTTTTGCCGCAAAACTTTGAAGCGTTATGGATTGGCAGGGAGGAAATGCGCAAGCATTTCCTCTCCGCAAAAGAAAGAGTATGGAAAAAAGATCTTAGGAGGATGATAGCCGTGGCTTTTGAATTTAAACTTCCGGATATCGGCGAAGGTATACATGAAGGGGAAATTGTTAAGTGGTTCATCAAACCAGGTGATAAAGTACAAGAGGATGACGTTCTTTGTGAAGTGCAAAATGACAAAGCGGTCGTAGAAATCCCGTCACCAGTTGAAGGAACAGTTGAAAAGATTTTTGTAGAAGAAGGTACAGTAGCGGTTGTAGGCGATGTACTTGTATCATTTGATGCTCCAGGATATGAAGATGTACAATTTAAAGGGGAGCATGGCGAAGAAAAAACTGAGGCTCAAGTTCAATCAACATATGAAAGCGGCCAAGACGTTGAAAAACAATCTGTGCCAACTGAAAAACAAGAGAACCCAACTGGTGCAGGCGCTCAAGTACAGGTAGATCAAGCATCAGATAAACGCATCATCGCTATGCCATCTGTCCGCAAATTTGCTAGAGAAAACGGCGTGAATATTCAAGAGGTTGCCGGAACTGGCAAAAATGGCCGTGTGCTAAAAGAAGATATTGAAGCATTCATGAATGGCGGCAGCGCTCAAGAAGAAACGCCTGTAGAAGCTGCTGAAACAGCTGAAAAAGAACAAAAAGCTGCACCTCAGCCTATTCCTGCTGGTGAATATCCTGAAACACGCGAGAAAATGAGCGGTATTCGTAAAGCCATTTCTAAAGCAATGGTTAACTCTAAGCATACAGCTCCGCACGTAACCTTAATGGATGAAGTGGATGTAACTAAATTAGTTGCTCACAGAAAGAAATTCAAAGAAGTGGCAGCGGAAAAAGGCATCAAGCTTACATTCCTTCCTTATGTCGTAAAAGCATTGACAAGCGCGCTTCGTGAATATCCTGCGCTTAATACATCACTAGATGATGCTACATCTGAGATTATTCATAAGCATTATTACAATATCGGTATCGCTGCAGATACGGAAAAAGGATTGCTTGTTCCTGTCGTAAAAGATGCTGATCGCAAATCAATGTTTGCTATCTCTAATGAAATTAACGAGCTTGCTGGTAAAGCGCGTGAAGGCAAATTAGCTCCAAACGAAATGAAGGGTGCTTCTTGCACAATCTCCAATATTGGTTCAGCGGGCGGACAATGGTTCACACCTGTTATTAACCACCCTGAGGTAGCTATCTTAGGTATTGGCCGTATTGCAGAAAAACCAATCGTTCGTGATGGTGAAATCGTTGCAGCTCCAGTACTAGCATTGTCCTTAAGCTTTGACCACCGTATGATTGACGGTGCCACTGGCCAAAATGCATTGAATCATATCAAACGCTTATTAAATGATCCAGAACTACTATTGATGGAGGGGTAAAACATGGTTGTAGGTGATTTTCCAATTGAAACAGATACTATAGTAATTGGTGCCGGTCCTGGCGGATATGTTGCAGCTATCCGTGCTGCTCAACTAGGGCAAAAAGTAACAATCGTAGAAAAAGGAGAGCTAGGGGGCGTATGTCTAAATGTTGGATGTATTCCATCCAAAGCTCTCATCACTGCAGGACACCGTTATCATGATGCGAAAAATTCAGCTGACATCGGAATCACTGCTGAAAACGTAAAGGTTGATTTCTCTAAGGTTCAGAAATGGAAAGGAACTGTTGTAGAGAAGTTAACGAGTGGTGTTGGCGGCCTATTGAAAGGCAACAACATTGACATCGTAAAAGGTGAGGCGTACTTCGTTGATGCGAACAATATTCGTGTCATGACTGAAACAAGTGCTCAAACGTATACATTCAAAAATGCAATCATCGCGACTGGTTCCCGTCCGATTGAATTGCCGGCATTCAAATATTCTAAACGCGTTCTACACTCTACTGGCGCTTTGAATCTTGATCATATTCCGACAAGCATGGCCATTATTGGCGGTGGTGTAATCGGAGTTGAGCTTGGAACTGTATATGCTAACTTCGGTACGAAAGTAACAATCCTTGAAGGTATGGATGAAATCCTTGCCGCTTTTGAGAAACAAATGTCTTCCATTGTTAAACGCAATTTGAAGAAAAAGCATGTTGACATCTTTACAAAAGTAAAGGCTCAAGGTGTTGAAGAAACAGAAAATGGCGTAATCGTTACTTACGAAGAAAAAGGCGAAGAGAAGAAACTTGAAGCTGAATACTTATTGGTAACTGTCGGAAGAAAACCAAACACAGATGAAATCGGTTTGGAACAAGTCGGCATTGAGCTTGATGAGAGAGGCTTCATCAAAACGGATAAACAATGCCGTACTTCTGTCAGCAACATCTTCGCGATTGGTGATATTATCAGTGGACCGCAATTGGCTCATAAAGCTTCTTATGAAGGTAAAATTGCAGCTGAAGCTATTGCCGGACATGCTTCTGAAATTGACTACCTTGGCATTCCAGCCGTTGTGTTCTCAGAGCCTGAGCTTGCAACTGTAGGTTATACAGAAGCTCAAGCGAAAGAAGAAGGTTTGGATATCGTTGCAGCGAAATTCCCATTCGCGGCAAACGGCCGTGCGCTAGCGTTAAATGCAGCTGAAGGTTTCATGAAAATGATTACACGCAAAGAAGATGGTCTTGTTATCGGTGCCCAAATTGCCGGACCAGGAGCATCTGATATGGTTGCAGAGCTTGGCCTTGCCATCGAAGCAGGTATGACTGCAGAAGATATTGCCATGACAATCCATGCGCACCCAACATTAGGTGAAATTACAATGGAGGCGGCTGAAGTAGCTTTAGGAAGCCCAATTCATATCATTAAATAATTTGTTAAAAGCGTTGGAAACCGAAAG
>CAJGCH010000208.1 GCA_904501845.1 uncultured Bacillaceae bacterium
TCAATTTCCGGAAGTCAGGCGCATAGACAGAATTCGCGCACGTGAACATGGTCACTACATCATCATGGATCTGCGCATCTCCATTGATCAGGATAAAACGATTAAGCAAGGGCATGACCTTTCGCGTGAAATTAAACATACTTTAATGAACAGGTTTGATAACATAGAGGAAGTTTTGATTCACCTCAATCCATATTTTCCTGAATGATAAAAGCCGATTTGTGCCTATGGGTATAAATCGGCTTTTTTAGACAACAAGGCCGAGTGGTTTTTGCTATTTTTTCCTTAAGGTAATGCTATAGTAGAAATATAGTAGATGTAGTGGAAGAAGGGAATGTATGATGTTAAAAGAAAGAAGCCGTCTCTCTCTAATGGCATTAATCTTCCTTCTAGTCATTGCCAGCTGTCAGTCAGAGACGGAGGAAAAGACAGAACTTGTTATAAGTGCAGCGGCAAGCCTCCAAAAAGCTCTCTCTGAAATTGAGACTGTCTATGAGGAAGAGAATGAGGATATCACACTATTGTTCAATTACGGAGGCTCAGGGGCATTACACCGCCAAATCCAGAACGGGGCTCCGGCTGATTTGTTTATCTCTGCGGCCATTGAACCTTTTGAAAATCTTCTGGATGAAGGGTTAATTGAAGAGAAGGCGAACAGTAATCTCCTTGGCAATGAGTTGGCGCTTATTGCAGGGAAACAAACGGATATAGAAGGATTGGAGAATCTGGAGTCTGCATCCAAGATTGCCATCGGCTCGCCTGATTCTGTTCCAGCTGGACAATATGCCAAACAATCCCTTGAAGCACTGGAGCTGTGGGGAGGAATGGAGGGCAAGCTCATCTTCACAAAAGATGTCACACAAGTTCTCACCTATGTTGAGACCGGCAATGTTGATGCAGGCATTGCCTATTGGACAGATGCGCAGAGCTCTGACAAGGTCAAGGTCATAGATATCCTCCCAAATGATACCCATGATGATATTGTCTATCCTGCCGGGGTTATATCATTGAGCAAGAAGAAGGATGAGGCTATAGAATTTTATGAGTATTTATGTTCAGATGAGGCAATGAGGATATTTGAAAAGTATGGTTTTAAAGGATTGAAGTAACCGATGCAAATAGATTTCTGGGCACCTATTAAACTCTCTATTGAAATTGCAGCCTTCTCCGGATTGTGTGCCATCCTTCTTGGAATAGTGGCTGCGAGGGCAGTATTAAAGCAGCCTGGCATAAAGGGAAGAATGCTGATTGAAACGATTTTCCTTCTGCCGATTGTTCTGCCGCCAACGGTCATCGGGTTTCTGCTGGTTGTTCTATTTGGGCATAATAGTCCTGTAGGACAGCTGATTTTTGCCTTGTTCGATCAATCTCTCATCTTCACATGGGGGGCAGCGGCGATTGCATCAATCGTTGTCGCCTTTCCATTGATGTATCAAAGTGCGAAGGCAGGGTTTAGCAATGTCGATTCCGAAATAGAGGATGCGGCCAGGATGGATGGAGCAACGGATTGGAGAATCTTTTGGAGGATATCTGTTCCGCTAGCCGGAAGATCGCTCATGGCCGGTGCTATTCTGACATTTGCACGTGCTTTGGGGGAGTTTGGGGCTACGCTCATGTTTGCGGGCAATATACCGGGGAAAACGCAAACGATGCCGATTGCCATATATACGGCATTTGAATCTGGCCAATCAGAGCTTGCGTGGGCGTGGGTCGGCATAATGGTCCTCATGTCTATCCTCATGCTTGCCGTTATCCAATTCCTGCAAAGATATCGTTCGTAATGAGAATGGGGAGATTTTAGAACATTTAAATAGTTATAAATGCTTATTCAGGCAGACTAGTGGTAGAATAGGTATTGATAATTTAATAAGGGAGCTGGAATGATGAATTTAGACCAAAGATTAGATAAATACGCTGAACTAGCTGTCAAAGTCGGGGTTAATATTCAGAAAGATCAAATATTATATATATCATCTTCTTTAGAAGTTGCGCCATTTACCCGCAAGGTTGTCCGCAAAGCCTATGAAGCAGGGGCACGTCATGTGTATGTGGACTGGGCCGATGAAGAAGTGATGCGTGCTAAATTTGAGCTTGCTCCGGAAGATGCCTTCTCAGAAGTCCCGGAATGGTTAGTCGCTCAAAGAGAATATTTAATCGAAAAAGGAGGCGCGATTATTTCGATTGTATCCCAAAGTCCAGATGCCTTAAAAGGCATAGAGGCTAAGCGTATCGCTGATTATCAAAAGGCGACTGGTACAGCGCTCAATAAATTTCGCCAGGCGATGCAAGCGGATAAATTCAGCTGGAGCGTAATCGCAGCTGCTGGCCAAAAATGGGCAGAAAAAGTATTCCCGGATGCGGATAACAGCGTGGATTTATTATGGGATGCCATTCTAAAAGCAGTCCGTGTTGATTCAGAGGACCCCGTTCAAACCTGGAAAGAGCATGATCATACATTGCGCACCAAGGCTGATTATTTAAATGAGAAGAAATATAAAGCCTTGCATTATCGTGCACCAGGAACGGATTTAACAATCAAGCTGTCAGATAAGCATGAATGGTGCGGAGCGGGCAGTATCAATACGAACGGCCATTCCTTCATGGCGAATATGCCGACTGAGGAAGTATTCACAGTTCCATTAAAAGAGGGAGTTAATGGAACGGTAACCAGTACAAAGCCGCTTAGCTATGGAGGGAATGTCATTGACCGATTCTCCTTGACGTTTGAGAATGGAAAAGCAGTAAGTGCAAAAGCGGAAGTGGGAGAGGATGTACTTCTCGGCCTTCTTGATACAGATGAAGGATCAAGATATCTTGGAGAAGTGGCGCTTGTGCCGCATCGTTCTCCTATATCTGACACGAATGTGCTATTCTATAATACATTATTTGATGAGAACGCTTCTAACCATTTAGCCATTGGATCTGGTTATGCCTTCTGCTTAAAAGGCGGGAAGGAAATGTCCCAGGAAGAGCTTATTGAAAATGGCGTAAACAATAGTATTACTCATGTTGATTTTATGATTGGCTCTGCCGAAATGGATATTGACGGCGAGCTGGCTGACGGAACGCTTGAACCAATATTCCGGGGCGGCAACTGGGCATTCTAATTTAGCAGGCCAAGGGTCTTATAACCCGCGGCCTCTTTTTATTAAAATTAGTGGTAGTTTATCTTTTGATATTTAAGCTATAATAAATGGAAGAATGCTAAGGAGTGGAAGAACCGTTGAAATCTAAATTACAGTTTTGGACTTTGGAGATATTGCTGCTATTAATCATTATTTATATAAGCACAAAAATCTCCTTCTTATTCCATCCGATTGGGATATTCATCTCAACACTGTTTTTCCCCATATTGATATCGGGGTTCCTATTTTATTTGCTGAATCCAGTATTAAAGCTGCTTATGAAGTGGAAGGTTCCGAAGATACTAGGAATTGTTATTCTTTATTTAGCGCTTCTTGGTTTAATAACAGTGGGAGTAACGAAAGTTGTACCGGTTGTTTCCGAACAGGTTACGGATATTGCTAAGCAAACACCTGAAACGGTTGATCATGTCGTTGCATGGATTGAAAAGGCCTCAAAATCAAATTGGTTCAATTTTGTTGTTGAGCAAGATTTCATTAAATTTGAGGAAATAAAGGAGCGTTTGCTAGAGTTTACGTCAAGTATTACAAGTAACATCACATCTGGCATAACAGCGGTGGTATCCTTCATCACCAATTTAACTTTAATCATTATTACGGTGCCGTTTATCCTCTTCTATATGTTGAAGGATGGTCATAGATTGCCTGGAGCCATAATGAAGTTTCTTCCGTCTTCATTCAAGAAGGAGGGGCTCGTTGTCATTCAAGAGACCTCTCAAACATTGGCCAATTACATACAAGGACAAATGACGGTATGTATTTTCGTTGGGACGGCTTGTTTTATCGGGTTCCTGCTGATTGATTTGCCTTATGCCTTGACGCTTGGCCTTGTCATTGCGGTCACGAATATTATCCCTTATGTCGGTCCGTTTATTGGGGCGGCTCCTGCGGTACTTGTCGGATTGTTCCAATCGCCATTAGCAGCATTCCTGGTTATCTTGATCATTCTCATCGTGCAGCAGCTTGACGGAAACCTGATCTCTCCATTGATTATCGGGAAATCCTTGAATATTCATCCGTTGACGATTATCATGATCTTGCTTGTTGCTGGTTCATTGGCTGGGATACTTGGCATGATACTAGCTGTTCCGACGTATGCGGTTGTTAAGACAATCACGAAAAATATTGTCCGGCTCTTTAAGCTTTACAGGACAAGGCATACAGTCATTACGGAGGATACTTGATTATCACATTATGAAAAAGTAAAGAAACACACGTGAATTCTGATGTGCACCCCAAAAGTTAGAGTCAAAAATCTAACTTTTGGGGTGTTTTATTATGGCTAAGTACAATGAAACCTTTAAGTATATGATTGTACAGGAGTATCTTTCTGGAACATTAGGTTACGAATTACTGGCAAATAAATATGGGATTAAATCCAAAGCGCAGATTTATCATTGGGTGGCCATATACAAGAAATTTGGTTTGGAAGGCCTATCTCCAAAGAAAAACAAGGAAGTTTATTCTGTTCAATTCAAGCTGGATGTACTAAGCTTTATGAAAAGGACAGGCGCCTCAGTAATGGAAACCGCCCTAGAGTTCGGATTGACAAATCCACCCATCATCACTTCTTGGAAGAGAGCGTTTCTTCAAGGTGGCACTGAAGCCCTGGCCAGACCGAAAGGACGTCCACTTATGTCTGATAAAGCCAAGAATAAGAAGAGTAAACCGCAGAAACCGAATAGCGAGCTCTCACGGGAACAGGAACTGGAACGGGAAAATGAACTCCTCCGATTAGAGGTAGAGTACCTAAAAAAGTTGCGTGCTTTTCAGATGGATCCGGAAGGCTATCTCGAAAAGCACAAGCAGCGTTATCATTCGAGCTCAAAGAAACATTCCGATTGAAGGATGTCCTACAAGTAGTAGGCATTCCCGAGTCCTCCTATCACTATCATGTAAACAAAATAAATGGAGCTCATGGCGATGAGGAACTTGAGGGAACCATTCAATCGATTTTTAACGAACACGACGGAAACTATGGGTATCGTCGAATCCAGCTAGAGTTGAAGAATCAAGGGGTTCACGTGAATCACAAGAAGGTTCAGCGCATCATGAGGAAACTTGGAATCAAGGGAAGTAAATTCATGCGAAAGTCTCGTCGATACAGCTCTTATAAGGGGAATGTCGGTAAGATTGCCAAGAACCTGGTTCGACGTCGTTTCTATACGGATAGGTGTCATCAGAAATTGGCCACGGACATCACCGAGTTCAAGTGTTTGAACGGCACCAAATTATATTTGAGTCCCATCATGGATCTGTATAATGGAGAA